>DRFG01000251.1 GCA_011050655.1 Roseobacter sp. | reverse complement strand
GCAACTCGTTGATAAGCCTTCCACCCAATTGGTTAAGCTTGCGCTTATAAATCTCGGGGTCCTGATTTCCGTCAAGCGCGCTTTCGGTATCTTTATCAAGATGATCAAGAAGTTGCCGAAACATCATGTGACGATCCAACCAGAATCTTATCAATTGGCTATAAGCAGGGTTCTCTTCCCACCCATGGCGTGGATAGACGTCGACCAGTGCGCACAGGGCATCGGGTAGCCCCGTGCGTTCAGTCAAGGAAAGGGGGTTTGATTTCATCGGGGTGTTCATGCGGCACAAATAGCAGTTTAGCAGATCATGGTATATCCGACAAATTTGAACACGTTTCTTGCATTTATAGGTACCCTTCGGTGCGAAAGCTCAGCTCGCGGGATTTTCCGATGATAAGGTGGTCATGCAGCGAGAGTCCAAGAGCATTACAAGCGTTAAAAATCTGTTGTGTCATCTCGATATCATTCTGGGACGGGGTCGGATCGCCGGATGGGTGATTATGGACGAGGATTAATGCGCTTGCGTTCAGTTCCAACGCTCGTTTGGCGACCTCGCGGGGGTAAACCGGGACATGATCAACAGTGCCTTTGCCCTGCTCTTCATCAGCAATGATGACGTTCTTACGGTCAAGGTAGAGAACGCGGAACTGTTCAGTTTCCCTATGGGCCATGGTCGTATGGCAATAATCAAGCAAGGCATCCCAGCTTGATACAACATGCGTACGCATCATCTTTGAACGGGCCATGCGGTGGGCAGCGGCTTCGATGATCTTGAGCTCTGTAACTACCGCGTCGCCGATACCTGAAATGCTGCGCAAGCGGGGTGAAGTCGCTGATATAACGCGGTTAAAGTCGCCGAATTCATCCATCAAAGCGCGGGCAAGCGGCTTTACATCGCGACGCGGTATGGCACGGAACAACACCAGTTCAAGAAGCTCGTAATCCGGGATGGCCGTAGCACCCCCCAGCATAAAACGGGCACGCAGTCGCTGTCGATGATCAACAATATACGAAGGTAGTTTGCCCGACAAAGGGGCGGTTTGCACAGTTTCGTCGCTTAGAAACGGTAACATCGGGTCAGCGAATTGAGAAGGTTTGGACACCATCTGCTGACTGTGCGCGAAACAAGTTATTAGTGCGTTAACTTGATATCATGCCTCATGGAAAAATAGGGTGAGGCTGATGCCCCACCCTATTTATTCAACTTTTCATTGAGTCCCAAAAGGATTTAACCGAAGAGAAAAAGCTGCTGGATTCAGGGTTGTTGTTCGAAGATTCCTTTTCGAACTCCCGCAGCAGCTCTTTTTGGCGACCGGTCAGATTTACTGGCGTTTCAACAGCCAATTCGATGATCATGTCCCCAGTGCCGCCGCCTCTTAGTGGCGGCATCCCTTTGCTCCGCAAGCGCATTTGACGGCCTGACTGGCTGCCGGCCGGAATTTGCACCCGGCCGCGACCCCCATCAATAGTGGGCACTTCAATGCTGCCACCAAGAGCTGCGGTGCTCATGGATACGGGCACGCGGCAGAACAGATTTGAACCGTCACGCTCGAACAGGTCATGTTCCTGCACTTCGATAAAGATATACAAGTCACCCGCCGGCCCCCCCCGCATGCCTGCTTCGCCTTCGCCCGCCAAGCGAATGCGTGTGCCGGTTTCAACGCCTGCGGGTATGTTCACTGACAGCGCCCGGTCTTTATCTACACGTCCAGCACCCCGGCAAACCTTGCAGGGGTTCTTGATGATCTGCCCCATGCCCGAACAGGTCGGGCACGTCCGTTCAACGGTAAAGAAACCCTGCTGCGCACGGACTTTACCCATCCCTGAACAGGTAGGACAGGTCGTCGGTTCAGCACCGCCTTCGGCCCCCGACCCGCTACACGAATCGCATGCAACGGAGGTCGGCACGTTGATGGACTTCTGCATGCCCTTGTAAGCATCCTCAAGCGTGATGCCCAAGTTATACCGCAGATCGGCACCCCGCGCAGCGCGGCGTCCACCGCCACCTCCGCGTTGATTGCCCATGAAGTCACCGAATAAATCGTCAAACACATCCGAGAATGCGGACGAAAAATCACCATGCCCGCCGCCACCTGGGCGCTGACCACCACCCATGCCACCTTCGAAAGCCGCATGGCCATAACGGTCATAGGCAGCTTTCTTGTCAGCGCTCTTCAATATCTCATAGGCTTCGTTCGCTTCTTTGAACTGAGCCTCGGCATTGGGGTTATCGGCATTGCGATCGGGGTGCAATTCCTTGGCTTTGGTACGATAGCCTTTTTTAATATCATCGGCGGATGCACCTTTGGGCACACCGAGAATTTCGTAATAGTCACGTTTGGCCATAGATTAGCTCCTACGCTGGAACGTGATAGGCCGGCCCGGCAAGCAAGCGGACCGGCCTATCAAGGGTTCCATGGGCGTGCTTAAGCGCGCTTGTTATCGTCTAGATCTTCAAAGTCTGCATCAACAATGTCGTCGTCGCCATGGGGCGCATCTGCGGCCTGAGCTACATCTTCATTGTCGTCCTGAGCTGCCTTGTAGATAGCTTCACCCAGTTTCATCGCCGATTCCGTGACGTTCTGAATGCCCGACTTGATCTTTTCGACGTTGTCGGTCGCCAGTTCATCATTCAACGCGGCAATAGCCAATTCGATCGCCTCGACAGTGGTTGGATCAACCTTATCGGCGTGCTCTTCCAGCGACTTTTCAGTCGAGTGAATAAGCGACTCCGCTTGGTTCTTCGCTTCGATCAAAGCGCGGCGCTCTTTATCGGATTCCGCATTCTCTTCCGCATCCTTGACCATTTTGTCGATGTCAGCATCGGACAAACCGCCCGAAGCCTGGATCGTGATCTTCTGTTCCTTGCCTGTGCCTTTGTCCAACGCGCCAACGGCAACGATACCGTTTGCGTCAATGTCGAAAGTGACTTCGATCTGGGGCATACCGCGTGGTGCGGGTGGAATGCTTTCCAGATTGAACGCACCAAGGATCTTGTTGTCTGCCGCCATCTCGCGCTCACCCTGGAAAACCCGGATGGTTACAGCGTTCTGGTTGTCTTCGGCAGTCGAGAAGACCTGAGACTTCTTGGTAGGGATCGTTGTGTTGCGGTCGATCAGACGGGTGAAGACACCGCCCAATGTTTCGATACCCAAGCTCAGCGGCGTCACGTCAAGCAGAACAACGTCTTTGACGTCACCCTGAAGAACACCGGCCTGAATGGCGGCACCCAAAGCAACAACCTCGTCCGGGTTCACACCCTTGTGCGGCTCTTTACCAAAGAACTTGGTCACTTCTTCGATTACGCGTGGCATGCGTGTCATACCACCAACCAGAACGACTTCGTCGATCTCGGAAGCAGAAACACCGGCATCTTTCAACGCAGCAGCACAAGGCTTGAGCGAGGCTTTGATCAGGTCACCAACCAACTGCTCCAGCTTGGAGCGGGTCAATTTCATAACCATGTGCAATGGCGAGCCATCTTTGCCCATAGAAATAAACGGCTGGTTGATCTCTGTCTGGTTTGCACTCGACAGTTCGATCTTGGCCTTTTCCGCAGCTTCCTTCAGGCGCTGAAGCGCCATCTTGTCTTGCTTTAGATCGACACCGTTGGTCTTTTTGAACTCATCCGCAAGGTAGTTCACCAAACGCATGTCAAAGTCTTCACCACCAAGGAACGTATCACCGTTGGTGGATTTCACTTCGAACAGACCATCGTCAATCTCAAGGATTGTGACGTCGAATGTACCGCCACCAAGGTCATAGACCGCGATGGTTTGGGTTTCTTTCTTGTCCAGACCGTAGGCCAAGGCAGCAGCAGTCGGTTCGTTGATGATCCGCAGCACTTCGAGGCCGGCAATCTTGCCCGCATCTTTGGTGGCCTGACGCTGGGCGTCGTTGAAATAAGCAGGAACCGTGATAACCGCTTGGGTGACTTCTTCACCCAAATATGATTCCGCTGTTTCCTTCATCTTACCAAGGATGAACGCAGAGATTTGCGAAGGAGAGTATTTCTCGCCTCTTGCTTCAACCCATGCGTCGCCATTGCCGCCATCAATGACATTGAATGGCAGGTTCTTCTTGTCCTTGGCCAGATCAGGGTCATCATTACGACGACCGATCAGGCGCTTCACACCGAAAATGGTGTTGTCAGCGTTTGTGACAGCTTGCCGTTTGGCGGGCTGACCAACCAAGCGTTCGTCATCTGTGAACGCAACGATGGAAGGAGTAGTACGTGCACCTTCGGCGTTTTCAATAACCCGCGGCTGGCTACCATCCATGATGGCGACACAGCTATTTGTAGTTCCTAAGTCGATACCAATTACTTTGGCCATGCTTTGATCCCTCATTTACTCAAGGCGATTACACGAAGCGCAGGCCCGTTACGGCACCCTTGCTCCGATCTTTTTCACCAAAGGCTGGATACCCTCGGCGGTTCTGGGCGTATATAAGGAGCAGATATGGACCCTGCAACCGTTGCATGAGAAAGGAATTGGGAAATCTACAAGGATTTTTCACGAAACCAGTCAGGAAAGGCGCTCAAATGACGATATTAGACTTGCGCGGCTTCGAAATTCACAAAAACCACCTTGATGCAGCCGCGCAGGGTAAATTGTTGAACGCTGTCAGGGCTGTGGTAAAGGTGGCACCTTTTTTTCGCCCTGTCACGCCACGAGGGCAAAAAATGTCGGTGCGAATGACATCGGCCGGGAAATATGGCTGGCTTACGGATGAAAAGGGCTATCGTTATGTCGACCGTCATCCTGACGGATCAGCGTGGCCGGTGATTCCCGACGAAGCGCTTGCCATATGGGACGCGCTGACCGGACTGGATAAGCGCCCGGAATGCTGCTTGATCAATTATTACGGACCGGACGCCAAAATGGGCCTGCATCAAGATAAGGACGAGGCCGATTTTCGTTGGCCGGTGGTATCGGTATCGCTAGGAGATGAGGGCTTTTTTCGCATCGGAGGGCAGAAACGCGGCGGCAAAACCGACAGTATATGGCTCCAGTCGGGTGATGTCGTGGTCATGGGTGGAGAAGCGCGTTTGAATTATCACGGCATTGATCGGATCAGGGCAGGGTCATCCACGTTGTTACCTAAAGGCGGGCGAATAAACCTGACGCTGCGAGTCGTCGAATAGGGTCAGCGTCTTGCGCTCCAGCTTGCTGAGGCATGTTTGCGGGTATAAAATTCGCCCATCAGGCCAATCACCATAAGCACGACGCCTACCCAGACCGCATATTCCCAATTGCTGTAGCGCGGGTTGTAATTGATGAACGCGTAACCGCGCGCCTGATCAATAATGTGAAACAGCGGGTTCCAGTCGAACATCGCAATCATGAACGTCGGTAATGTATTGGCCAAAAACATCTTGCCTGACGCCACCATGTTGGCCCGTTGGTAAAGCGACGTGAATATCTGGGTGAATGACGGTGCCCAAGGCTTTATCGCCAATAAAACCATACCTACGGCGACGCCGGTGAACCAGGCGATCATCATCATAAAGAACACACCCGACGGGTCATCAATAACCACAGGGTTAAAGGCCAGATGATAAATTGACATGATCATGATCAACGACAGCATTTGAATATACAGCGATCCAAGGGCGGCGGCCGCCAATGCGATCATCGTGGTCATGGGGGCGTGCTGCATCATCGCACTTGCAGGGCCTTCGGCTGCCGCAACGGCGGTCACCGTTTTTGTATGCATCATAAACAGGAAAATGCCGGTCATGATGTAGATCACGAAATCCCCGCGGATCGAAGACCCGCGCATACCTAAAATCGTGAACATCACATAGAATACGCCGACAAAGATGACGGCTTGAAGAATATTAATACCGATGGCCGCAAAAGCGTTATTATGCTGTTTCCGGACGGACCTGACGACAGAGTGATAGACCAGTTCGGCCATGTTCAAGGCCGAGGTCATGTTGCCTCTGGTGGTACGCCGTGGTTGAAACATGTTGGAAAGCCTCTTTGCACCCTGTCGTGGCACGGAATTCTTGCTGTTCCGCTAATGGCCAACCATAAGGAGTTTGCGTAAGGTAATCAATCAAACTGAAGGGGCTGCGGCAATATGGATTATCAAAAGTTAGTGACGGTCATGCGTCGCCTGGCAATCGAAGCCGGTGGCAAGATCATGGAAATTTACGATTCCGGCGATTTCGATGTGAAAACCAAATCAGACGCAAGCCCGGTCACGGTCGCCGACGAAGCCGCAGACAAGATCATTTCCGATGGGCTGCGCGCTGCCTTTCCCGATGTTATGCTGGTCACAGAAGAACAATCCGCCACCCATTCTGCCAAGGGGGATACGTTCTTAATCGTCGATCCACTGGATGGCACCAAAGAATTCATCAATCGCCGGGGTGACTTTACGGTGAATATTGCGTTGGTCGAAGGCGGGGAACCGACACGTGGCGTCGTCTATGCGCCTGCCCGGTCGCGCATGTTCTTCACCTTGGCTGACGGGAGCTCGGTCGAGGAGACAGGCGAATTTGCTACGGACGAAGTCGGGCCGACAAAGCCTATCTCGGTGTCGCGCCCTGACAATGCTGCGCTGATGGTAGTCGCCTCAAAATCACACCGAGACCAGGCTACCGATGATTATATCGCCCGATACGATGTACGCGACATGACCAGCGCCGGATCATCGTTGAAGTTCTGTTTGATTGCGACAGGTGAGGCAGATCTCTATCCGCGTATCGGCCGCACGATGGAGTGGGACACCGCAGCAGGTCATGCGGTGCTAAAGGGGGCCGGTGGTGCCGTAGTGCGCTTTGATAACCTGACACCGTTGAAATACGGCAAGGCAGATTTCGCCAACCCGTTCTTCATCGCCCACGCTCCGGGCGTCGACCTAAAGGCTTCTTGATGTCCGTACTTCTTGTCATTCCCGCACGGTACGCGTCATCGCGCTATCCCGCCAAACCATTGGCCATGTTGAAAGGTGCAAGCGGGGTATCGCGCAGCCTGATTGAACGCAGTTGGCGCGCGGCCTGCGAGGTGCAGGGTGTGGACAGGGTCGTTGTAGCGACAGATGATGCCCGCATAGAAGCCGCCGCGCTTAGCTTTGGTGCCGAGGTGGTGATGACGTCTGTCGATTGCGCAAACGGAACCGAACGCTGCGCCGAAGCCCATGCGACGTTGGGTGGCGGTTACGATATCGTGGTTAACCTTCAGGGGGACGCCCCGCTCACCCCGCATTGGTTTGTCGAAAGCCTGGTTGAGGGGCTGAAGGGCGACGCTGATGCCGGTATCGCGACGCCCGTCCTGCGATGTGACGGATCGACCTTGAACAGCCTGCTGGCGGATCGCAAAGCAGGGCGTGTCGGGGGGACAACAGCGGTTTTTGCCGCGAACCACAGTGCGCTCTACTTCTCCAAGGAAGTGGTGCCCTTTACGTCTAAAACCTATGGTGGCTCCGAAGCGACTCCGGTGTTTCATCATGTCGGTGTCTATGCTTACCGTCCTGCTGCGTTAGCCGCTTATCCGAAATGGCCGGTTGGGCCGCTTGAACAGCTCGAAGGGCTTGAGCAGCTTCGGTTCATGGAAAATAACCATATGGTGCTTTGTGTCGAAGTCGACGCCAAGGGGCGCCAGTTTTGGGAGCTGAACAACCCCGAAGATGTACCGAAAATAGAGGCAATGATGGCCGAGATGGGGCTGGAATGACCGATTTGCCGGTCAGTGTCGTGGTTGTCAGCCGAGGGCGGCCACGTTCTCTGACGCGGACTCTGAAAGGCATTTCTCAGCTTCAATACTGGAATTTCGAAGTTATCGTGGTGGCGGATCCCGCAGGAATAGAAGCCGCGCAAACGCTTGATTTCAGCGAAAACCTAAAGCTCATTCCTTTTGATGTCCCAAATATCTCGGTGGCGCGGAACATGGGGCTGACCCGGGCAGCCGGCGAAATCGTTGCTTTCATAGATGACGACGCAGTCCCCGAACCCATGTGGCTGCATTATTTGATCGCTCCGTTTGAGCGGTCTGATATCGCGGCTACTGGCGGCTTCGTTCGGGGTCGAAATGGCATATCCTTTCAATGGAAGGCGGCCAGCTTGGATACCAACGGTATCGCGCACCCGATGACGGTGAATTCAGAGCAGGCAACTGTTTTCACCCCTCCCAAGGGGTATGCGGTCAAAACCGAAGGTACGAACATGGCTTTTCGGCGCGACGTGTTGATAGATCTAAACGGATTCGATCCCGCATTTCACTATTTTCTGGATGAAACTGACCTGAATATGCGACTGGCACGGGCTGGCCACGCCACGGCGCTGGTGCCGTTAGCCGAAGTCCACCATGGGTATGCTGAAAACGCGACCCGGAGCGCGGATCGCGTTCCTAAAGATCTTGTCGATATCGGTGCCAGCTGGGCTGTATTCCAACGCAAGCACATCGCGGTGGGCAGCCGTAAGACACATTGGCAAGAACGCCGCAACGAACAGTCCCGACGACTGCTGGGTTTCCTGCAATCTGGTCAGCTTGAACCGCGCGATGTACGGCGTTTAGCGAAGGGGCTTGACGCAGGATATGCGCAAGGAGGCTTGCGTCAGCTTGGGGGTGCTTCTTTGCCGCGCTATTCGTCTGGCCCGTTTTGGCGTTTCCCAAGCCGCCACCGCGAGACCATTATGATCGTCAGTAGGCCCGCGCACGCGGCCGCAGACCGTCAGAGGGCGAGAGAGAAAGTGTCAGAAGGCAAGATCGTGACGCTGTTGGTATTGTCGCCCACGGCGTTGTTTCACAAGCTCACTTTCGATTCTGCGGGATTTTGGGTGCAGAAAGGCGGACTTTTTGGTAAAGTCGAACGCAGCGAACCTATCTTCACCGTGTGCTCTCGCAACTATCGCGCACGTCGTGAAACTATACGAGTTGCCCGACAACGGGGCTTTGAACGCAAAAACAGCAAGTTCTCGCCACAAAGTTTGTGACTTTATGCTTTATAGCTGGACGCACACCGATAGTGAGCCACATAGCTGTCACGACATTTAAGGACGAAAATTTATTATGGCTAAGAAAGTTACGAAAGCAATTTTTCCTGTGGCCGGATTGGGGACGCGTTTCTTGCCCGCGACCAAATCGGTTCCAAAAGAAATCATGACATTGGTGGACCGGCCGTTGATCCAATATGCGATCGACGAAGCCCGCGCAGCCGGGATCAAGGAATTCATCTTCGTAACTTCACGCGGCAAAGGCGCCTTGGAAGACTACTTTGATCACGCGCCTGTGCTCGAGCAGGAGCTTCGGTCAAAGGGAAAGACAGAGCTGCTAGAGATTCTCAAAAATACCAATATGGATAGCGGGGCCATAGCCTATATTCGCCAGCACAAAGCGCTTGGCCTAGGGCATGCGGTTTGGTGCGCGCGTCGGCTGATTGGCAATGAACCTTTCGCGGTTATCCTGCCTGATGACGTCATCGCCGCCGACAAGCCCTGTCTTCAGCAGATGGTCGAGGCTTATAATGAAACCGGTGGTAACATGGTGGCCGCAATGGAGGTTCACCCGGAACGCTCGTCGTCCTATGGTATGCTTGATGTCGATGATGACCAAGGGGAGCTGGTTAAAATTCGCGGTATGGTGGAAAAACCAAAAACCGAGGATGCGCCATCGAACCTTGCTGTTATCGGTCGCTACATTTTGTCACCCAATGTGTTGAAGAACCTCAATCAGCTCAAATCCGGCTCGGGCGGTGAAATTCAGTTGACCGATGCGATCGCAGCAGAGCTGACCCAAGGCCATGACGTCTATGGCTATCGTTTCAAAGGCCAACGTTTCGACTGCGGGTCAAAATCGGGCTTTTTGCAAGCGACGGTATCCTTTGGCTTGGCCCGTGACGAATTGCGTGATGATCTTTATGCGTATTTGCAAGATGTCATGATGGTCGATAAAGCGGCGCAATAGGCAACCGGCAAAGGCAATTTAATGGCAAATGTTCTGGTCACGGGCGGTGCGGGTTACATCGGGTCGCATGCCTGCAAGGCGCTTGCCGCTGCTGGATTTACGCCCGTCACCTTTGACAATCTGATCACCGGTTGGCGCGAGGCCGTCAAATTTGGGCCATTTATCCAGGGCGATCTGCTAAATAGACCGGAAATTGACGCTGTCTTTGCCCAATACAAGCCTGTGGCTGTGATGCATTTCGCGGCTCTAAGCCAAGTGGGCGACAGCATGAAGCATCCGGGAAGCTATTGGCGGAACAACGTTCAAGGATCGTTGAATTTGATTGAGGCGGCGGTCGAGGCAGGATGCAGAAGCTTTGTATTTTCATCGACCTGCGCCACCTATGGCGACCAAGATAACGTCGTGCTTAACGAAGACAGTGACCAGTATCCGATCAACGCCTATGGTGCATCAAAACGTGCCATAGAAGACATTTTGCGAGATTTTGAGGCTGCGTTTGGCATGAAAAGCGTCATTTTCCGCTATTTTAATGTAGCTGGCGCTGACCCCGAGGGTGAAGTTGGGGAGTTTCACAAACCTGAGACGCACCTGATTCCTCTTATGCTGGATGCCATAGACGGCAAACGCGATGCACTTACCATTTTCGGCACAGATTACGACACACCCGATGGAACTTGTATTCGTGATTACGTGCATGTCTGCGATCTGGTTGATGCACATGTGCTGGGATTAAGGTGGTTATTGGACGGCAAGCCGAGCCGCGTTTTCAATCTGGGTACGGGTTCAGGATTTTCGGTTCGAGAAGTCATAAAGCACAGCCGTGACGTCACAAACCGTGCTGTCCCTATTGTCGAAGGTGAAAGAAGACCCGGCGATTGCACAAAACTGGTTTCCGGATCAGTGCGAGCTATGGCAGAGTTGGGGTGGGTTCCTTCGCGTTCTACACTGCCCCAAATGATTTCTGACGCCTGGAGATGGCATCAAACTGGTCACTACAACACATAAAGCCCCGTCCGCGCGACTGCTGGACCTGACCCGGACTTTGCGGCGTGCGGGACGTATGCCAACAGGCGTTGACCGGGTAGAGCACGCTTATCTCACGCAATTTTTAGCCGACGACGTCGCGTGTTTTGGCTTCGTGCGCACGACGTTTGGATATCTTTTGCTAGACCGCCAAGGGCTGCAAGGCGTCTTGGACCGGGTCGAGGGGCGTACTGATTGGGGCGACTGTGATCACCTGACGCGACTTTCTCGCGACGGGAACACCATCGTTAAACGTGCCGAGGCCGATTTTCGCAGGCTAGCCGTGGGGCGGTCGACACCTTGGTTTTTGCGGCACCTTTGTAAAAAACTTCCTGACAAATGCACCTATTACAACGTCGGTCATAGCAACCTCACCGACCGCGTATTATCAGCTTTGAAACGGGCGGGCGTGCATCTTACGGTGTTGGTGCATGACGTTATCCCGCTTGAGTATCCGCAGTTTCAGCGCCGTGGGACTGTTGAACCGTTCAGAGCCAAGATTAAACGTGTACGTCAATGTGCCGATCTGGTGATTTATAATTCGGAAGACACCCGCGACCGTACCGAAGCGCAAATGAAGCAATGGGGTGCGTTACCCCAAGGGTTGGTGGCACATTTAGGGACGATCACGCCTGTTCCTGACAGCGCAGCGCTTCCTCCATCGCTCCCGCCAGAACAGCCCTATTTTGTAACGGTGGGTACGATAGAACCGCGGAAAAATCATATATTTCTATTGGATATCTGGCAGCAACTTGGACCAGACGCACCTGTTTTGTTGATCTGTGGCGCACGCGGTTGGAACAATGACGTGGTGTTTGACCGGCTCGATGCATTAGACCCGAACGGCCCCGTGCGCGAGATAGCAAATCTTTCTGACGCGGCATTGGCGGCGCTGGTTCAGGGTGCTGCGGGCGCACTTTTCCCCAGTCTGGCAGAAGGCTTTGGTCTTCCGCCCTGCGAAGCGTTGGCATTACGAACGCGTGTTTTATGCAACGATCTTCCGGTCTTGCACGAGTTCTTGGGCTATATGCCTGTTTACGCAAGTGTTTCTGACCGATATCAATGGCAGAAGATAATTACTTCGTGGGCAAATGACGCGAAACAGGACGAGATATCGCAAAGCTTTGTCGGCCCGACGTGGACTGAACACTTCAGTACTGTGTTAAGCGCCCCAAACTAAGGTGGTGGCTCAAGGGCGAATCCGCCGGAACGTAAGATAGACTCCGATATGAAGGGCAATTTTTGGGTTTAATTCGATCATACCGGCTTCGGCTTCAGCGCAAAAGATGGCGCATTCGCGCGTTTCGCAAACGGCGCGAGCTGAAACAGGTTGTCGACCAGACCCGCTTGATCAGGCCCGATGATATTTTGCTGTACTGCACGCAGCGTAATGAAAAAGTCAGACTGCCTTATTTTCTGGATTATTATCGTAAGATGGGTGTGGGGCACTTCTTTTTCGTCGATAACGGTAGCGCCGATGGTTCCTTGGAATATTTGGCTGAACAGCCTGACGTATCAGTCTGGACCACGCGGGCAAGCTATCGCCGGTCCCGATTTGGCGCAGATTGGCTGAACTGGCTGCAAATGAAACACGCGCATGGCCATTGGACGCTGACAGTCGACCCTGACGAGTTCCTGGTTTACCCGTTTTGCGATACACGCCCGTTGCGTGCTTTGACTGACTGGCTCGATGCATCGTCGATAAAATCGTTTTCCGCGATGTTGCTGGACATGTACCCAAAGGGCCGTATTGATGACCAACCCTACCAGTCTGGCCAAAACCCGATCGAGATCGCCTCGTGGTTCGACAGCGGAAACTATTCTTTACGGCGAAATTCAAAATACGCCAATCTATGGATTCAGGGCGGCCCTCGGATGCGGGTTTTTTTCAAGGATGCACCTGAAAAGGCCCCAGCACTGAACAAGGTGCCGTTGGTCAAGTGGGACCGGCGCTACTGCTACGTTAGTTCAACCCACATGTTGCTCCCACGCGGCTTGAATCAGGTATATGATGAATGGGGCGGTGAAAAAGCGTCCGGCGTTCTGCTTCACGCCAAGTTTTTGGATACATTCGGTTCCAAAGCGGAAGAAGAGCTTGAGCGCGGTCAACATTACGCAGCTTCTGTCGAATACAAAGCTTATGCTGCCACCCTTCAAGATGATCCACAGCTTTGGTGCAAATGGTCGGAACGATATATAAACTGGCGTCAGCTTGAGATTCTGGGGCTGATGTCAAAGGGGAACTGGGCATGACCGTCGGTATAGTCATGTTGGTGCATACCGCTCTGGGCCGTGCTGAACAGGTTGCGCGGCACTGGGCGGCTAGTGGATGCCCGGTCGTAATTCACATCGACAAAGCCGTGCCAAGCAAGGCGCATGACGCCTTTGTCGAAAGCCTTGCCAATGTACCAGACGTGATATTCAGCAATCGCTATCGCTGCGAATGGGGAACGTGGGGAATCGTGGCGGCCTCGCAGGCGGGGTCCGAGCTGATGCTTGCCCGTTTTCCGAAGGTGCGCCACGTTTATCTGGCATCTGGATCATGCCTGCCGCTCCGCCCGGTAAACGAACTGGTCAGCTATCTTGCCGCCCGCCCCCATACCGATTTTATCGAAAGCGCGACAACAGCAGACGTGCCATGGACAGTGGGCGGCTTAGACCATGAACGGTTTACTCTGCGGTTTCCGTTCTCGTGGAAACGGCACAGGTATCTTTTTGACAAGGCCGTCGCGGTGCAGCGTTACCTGCGAATAAAGCGAAGACTACCGGCAGGGGTCGTGCCTCATATGGGGTCACAGTGGTGGTGTCTGACGCGCCAGACGCTTTCCGCGATCCTGCAAGACCCCGACCGTGCCGAATACGACCGTTTCTTCAAGCGCGTTTGGATCCCGGATGAAAGCTATTTTCAGACGTTGGCACGAAAGTATGCCCAGCGGATCGAAAGTCGGTCACTGACATTGTCAAAGTTTGACTTTCAGGGAAAACCACACATTTTTTATGACGACCACCTGCAATTGTTGCGGCGGTCTGACTGTTTCGTTGCGCGCAAGATTTGGCCGCAGGCTGATCGCCTATACGAGGCTTTTTTGACTGATGCAGCCACTGCATTGAAACGGACGGAGCCCAACCCGGGCAAGATTGACCGGTTGTTTGCCAAAGCCGTGGAGCGCCGCACGCGCGGCCGGTCAGGTCTTTATATGCAGAGCCGTTTCCCTAATGAGGATTGGGAGAACGGGGTGACTGCCGCACCTTATTCGGTATTTCAGGGTTTTTCCGATTTATTCGATAATTTCGAACCATGGTTGGGCAAAGCCACGGGCGTTCGCGTGCATGGGCATCTATTCGCACCTGAACAGGTTCATTATTCGGATAACCAGACAACGGTTAACGGCGCACTTAGTGCCAGCGCTGCAGTGCGCGATTACGATAGCAAAGCTTTCCT
>DRFG01000250.1 GCA_011050655.1 Roseobacter sp. | reverse complement strand
GACGCTTTAACCACCCCAAGCTTGAAGTCAGCGACAAAATTATCTGATCCGTGTTGAAGCTGACAGCCGCCGCACGCTTTGAAATGTCGACAGGGCGCGGTAACTCGGTCGGCTGACGGCGTGACGATACGAATGTCGGTCAACGTCTGACCGTCAGGTGTACCTGTCACCGTTTCCCCCGGGAGGGTCATAGGCGCAAAAAACGGGCCGGCGGCAATACCGTCGCCCAGATGTCCAAGTCGCAGGATTTTATATTCTGTCATTCCTTGCGCATACCGCGAAGTACGAAGCAGCAAAAGCCCTTATTCTGCGGCCTCCAAATCCAAAAATCCGCCAGACTGCCTTTGCCAGTACCGCGCATAAAGCCCATCTTGCGCTAGCAAGGCCTCATGAGTACCGATCTCGACAATACGCCCTGCATCCATCACAGCGATCCGGTCCATTTCGGTCAAGGTCGAAAGCCGGTGCGCGATGGCCAATACCGTCTTCCCCTCCATCACTCGGTTAAGAGCCGTCTGGATAGCCGCCTCAACCTCACTGTCCAAGGCGCTTGTCGCCTCGTCCAAGATCAAAATAGGTGCATCTTTCAAGATCGCGCGCGCCAAGGCGATGCGTTGGCGTTGCCCGCCTGACAACTTGACGCCCCGCTCTCCTAGATGTGCATCGTATCCCTTACGACCCTTGTGGTCGTGCATGTTTTGGATAAAATCGTGGGCTTCGGCCTTTGTGGCCGCATTGATCACATCGTCGATGCAGGCATCTGGTTTGCCATAGCGGATGTTATCTAATGCGGATCTATTAAACATCGCGGTTTCTTGAGTAACCATGCCGATCTGACGCCGCAAGCTTTCTTGCGTGACGGTCGCAATGTCTTGACCGTCAATCAAAACACGACCGTTTTCCAAGGTATAGAGACGCAAAAGCAGTGATACGAGTGTCGATTTACCCGCTCCTGAAGCACCTACGATGCCCAGCTTCTCTCCGGGTTTTATATGGAGCGAAAGGTCCGCGACCCCGCCATTTTGGCGCCCATAGGTGAATTGCAAACTATCCATCACAACCGCGCCGTTCTTGACGACCAGTCTTTGGGCTCCCTCCATATCGCGAAGCTGTTGGGGAGGTGTCAGGGTTCGAATACCGTCTTCTACCTCGCCCATATTCGCGTAAAGCGCCATAAGAGTGAAACTGACCCAACCCGTCATCTGCGCCAAACGCAGTGACACTGCACCTGTCGCAGCAATGTCGCCTGCGGTCACCAACCCAAGCGACCAATACCAAAGGGCGCCCCCGACCAACAACACCGGCAATAACCCTGCAATGGCCATTAGCCAAAAGCGAAACACAACACTAACGCGACCAAAATCAAGGCTTGTGTCCAAGAACTTCCGCATAGCACCCAGCGCGGCACGGTCTTCAAATTCCGCATGGGCGAATAGTTTCACGGTCTTGATATTGGTGATCGTATCTACCACTTGGCCCGTTACCATCGCCCGCGCCCCTGCCCGCACCTGAGAATGCTTTCGCACCCGAGGCATGAAATAACGGATCAGCATGATGTATCCGACCATCCACAGCAACAAGCCGATAGCGATACGCCAGTTCACCGTGCCCAAAAGCATCACCGCCCCGACAAAGGACGCTGCCGCAAACAATACGGTATGGATCATCTCTGCCACCACGTCCGTCAGGGCACGGCTGGTCTGCATTTCCTTTTGCGAAATACGTCCGGCAAAATCGTTGTCAAAAAATGTGACGGCCTGCCCCAGTGTATACCGATGCAGACGCGACAGAACGATGTTAAACACATTCGGTACAACCACGACCGATTGCATATAGGAACTGACCCCAAACAGCAGCGGTCGCAGGATCAAGAAAAACCCCAAACTGATCAGCATTAGACCCACATTGCCGTCAAATACTGACTGCGGTTGCGCCGCTAGCGCGGCATCCACCACCCAGCCCAGAACAAGCGCCGCCATCACCTCGATCACGCCGGCACCAATCGACAGGGTGCTGGCGACCGCCAAAGCCCAACCGCAACCCTTCAACGCCCAGCGAAAGAACCGCACGACAGAACGCGGTGGTGCGCCATGCGCTGGTGCAAAAGGGTCAATCCATCTGAAATGCTTCACATCCACGCCTCGTCAGTCTTCAAGAATCCGCCAGATTGTCGACTCCAAAGATCTGCATATAGCCCGCCTTTGGCCAAAAGCACTTCGTGTTTGCCTTCTTCCACGATACGCCCGTTGTCCATCACCAATATACGGTCCATCGCAGCGATCGTGGACAAACGGTGCGCGATAGCAATGACGGTTTTGCCCTCCATCATGCCATATAGCGTCTGCTGTATTGCGGCTTCGACCTCACTGTCCAGGGCACTGGTGGCTTCGTCCAGCACCAATATTGGCGCGTCCTTTAGGATCACGCGCGCCAATGCGATGCGCTGGCGCTGGCCACCCGAAAGCTTGACGCCCCTTTCGCCCACCTGGGCATCGTAGCCAGACCGCCCTTCCACGTCGGCCAGTTCAGTGATGAAATCATGCGCTTGTGCCTGTTTCGCAGCCGCGACTACCTCGGCCATGGTAGCGGAGGGGCGTCCATAAAGGATGTTCTCAAGGATTGAACGGTGCAGCAACGAATTATCTTGCTGCACCATGCCGATGACTTTGCGCAGGCTGTCTTGGCGAACCTTTGCAATATCCTGCCCATCAATGACAATACAGCCAGCTTCAGGATCATAAAAACGTAAAAGCAGCTTAACTAGGGTCGATTTTCCAGCGCCTGATCGCCCGATCAAGCCAATCTTTTCGCCGGGCTGAACGACTATCTCGACCTTATCCAATCCGCCAGAACCACGTCCATAATGGTGGGTCAGTCCGCGTAATTCGATGCGCCCTTCTGTCAACTCCAATGACGCGGCATCATGCGGATCGACGAGAGCTACCGGTTGGGCGATGGTTTCGAGCCCTTCTGCAACCACACCAAGCTGTTGAAAGAAGGTCGACAGCGCCCACATGATCCACCCCGTCATTGAATTTAGCCGCAGGGCCAGCGCCGTCGCAGCCGTAACTGCACCAACGGTAACCAGCCCGGTAGACCACAGGAAGAACGCCCACCCTACGATGCCGACAATTAGGAACCCGTTCAGTGTCACCAGACACACGTCCATGACTGTGAAAATCCGCATTTCTTTCTGAAACGTCACCCGGGCATTTTCTATCGCTGACTTCGCGTGTTCTATCTCGCGATCATGGTGCGCAAACATCTTGACCGAATGGATATTGGTGTAGGTATCAACCACCCTACCCGTGACCAAAGACCGTGCGTCGGAAGAAGCTTTCGAAGCAACAGCCACCTTTAACACCGTCCAGCGGGTCAACGCGGCATACAATGCAAACCATAGCAAAAGAGGCATCATAAGCTGCCAATCAGAGGTAGCGAGCAATATTGCGGCCCCGAGCAAATATGCCAAGGAATAGGAAATGGCATCGAAAACCTGAAAGACGACCTGGCCGGCGGCGGGAGGGGTTTGCATTATGCGATTGGCAATACGTCCGGCAAAGTCGTCTTCGAACCACCCTACCGATTGACGCAAAACCTGTCGGTGAGTCCGCCATCGAAACAACGCTCCATAATTTGGCAACACCGCATTATTCAACAATAGCACATCCAGAGCGAGCACCATTGGCCGCAAGAACAAGATTGCAAGCGCCACGACAATAAATTCTACGCCATAAAGCCGCCACACCTCAGCAGGAGAACCGCTAAGCAAATCGACCAGCCGACCCATGTAATAGATTAACCCGATTTCTATCGCCGCTACGGCAACCGACATAACCCCCGTTAGAATGAATACCTTTTTAAATGGCTCACTATACACGCGAAAAAACGGCCAAAGCTTTTTGGGCGGCGCGTCTTGCTGGGTGTATTCCACATAGGGGT
>DRFG01000249.1 GCA_011050655.1 Roseobacter sp. | reverse complement strand
GTGGTTGCTATTCCTACATGCTTAGGGACGCCCAGCGCGGCTTACTTCCAAACATTCCAGAATATATCCTGTACGAGCCAGCACCGGTAGCAACCCATGTTTGGGAAGCAACCCGTCTTTTCGTTACCAAGAACGAACCTGCTGAACGTCGTCTGATTATTCAGGCTAAGTTAATAAAAGCAATGGCCAACGCCGCTACCCAACAGGGCGCGACACATGTCATCGGCATCGTTCCCGCGGCGTTTCAACGATGGATGAACCGTCTGGGCCTAAGCGCCCTGCCCGTGGGACCAAAGCTAAACATCAGCGGCGATCACACACAAGCAGCAGTAATGTATGTCGCCGGGCAAACCTGAGGCTCGCGATGTTTCGGTATAATGTAAATCTGTTTGAATGGTTCGGGGCACCTTTTTGGCCAAGTTAACCCCGCGTACATTCCGCGTACTAGGCTAAGGCCAATTGATTGAGGATAGGGCAGCGCAGGCCTTTGTTGACTGTTGCCACAAGCGACCCGCCTTTAAAATGCAGCTAGTCCGCAGCCTGAAAAGTCGGCAGCCCGGATTTAATCGCTCGATAAGACCTGGAAACAAAAGTCTCTACAGCAATAACGTTCCGCCTCTTGTGCCGCTTTTTATATATGTATTTAGCATATCTGGCTAAAATAGGGGTCATTATTCCTGCATCAATGATGATCCGGTCAACCCATACCGCGCCCGCGTTCATTGGTTTAATATGCAGTCGGTGCCGCCAAAGTCGAATAGCACCATCAGTCTCTTTGCTCTCCACAATTCTGGCGGCGTAGCATATCATTCTGATCTCAGCTTGGTGTTTTCTGAAGTTGAAAAAACCTTGAGCAGCCATCTCAGTATAATATATCCCCCCTTTTTCCAGCCGGCTAATTGAAGACCCATCTGGTCCGGGTGCCTCGTCTGCAAGACAAGCGCGCTCGAACAGTTGATCCGCGCTTTCAAGGTACCGTCCCTTGATAATCACTTCCATAGACATGATTAGCTCTCCAGTTGGTAGCACATCCAAAACCATCAGACACGATCCGACAGCAGCCAGCCCAATGGCTGCTGAGATACGCTGATCTGGTAAGAGCTATTCAATATATAGGGCGGTAACGTGGCGACATTTGGCTATTGTCATGGCCGCCGCCCTAAAGTGCGGCCAGGCGGGCTTCACTTGTCGCTGTTTAAACTGGCGACTTGAATCCGCCAGCTAAACCGGTGTTGATTTCAGGATAAGAGGGCCGCCAGGACGCATCGTGAACGTCAGGTTTGGCGGCGCAACTGGATGGTCGCTCATCGAGAATGACGCCCGCCTTAATACGGATCCCAAAAGGACCATAATTTCGGTTTCTGCGTATTGCGCACCGATGCAAATGCGCGGCCCGTCACCAAACGGAATGAATTGTCCGCGCTGGTATTTTTGGTCGAGAAACCTATCAGGTTTATACTGGCTTGCTTGTGCCCACAGCAATTCATTACGATGTAATGAATAGACCGGAAACATGATAACATCGCCCTTTTTGAAGGTTACACCTTTGATTTCGGTTTGATCCGTAGCATCGCGCGCAAACAGCGCACCAGCGGGATACAGGCGTAATGTTTCAAGCACATGTGCTTTAAGCCGCGGCATCTTTAAAAGCGTTTCAAAGGTGATCGGACCCGTTGGGCAAGCGCTTTTTATCTCATCTCTCAATACTTGCTGCACGTCGGGGCGCATTGCCAGCAGGTAAAGTGCCCACGCGACCGTATTTGCAGAAGTTTCATATCCAGCGGCCACAAACGTCAGCAAGTTATCGACCGTGGTTTCGACATCCTCCTGATCGCTTTCAAGAGCTTCGATGAGCAAATCCAAAAAATCTTCGGGTTCAGCATGTCGCTGCGCTTGACGATTAGCAATAACCTCACGGGTGAGCTGCCTAAGGTCAGTGATGGACTTTTTGCTTCTAAGCCATTTCAAGCGAGGTAACCACGAAGGCAGCCCCATCAAATCGAACAGGGACATGTAGCTTATATAGTCGGTGAAACTGCGCATTCCCTGTCGTATATCTTGTTTCGATACTGTCTCACTGCCGGAAAACATTACCCTCGAAATATTTGCCAATGTCGCTTCCTGCGCTGAGTCCGCAACATCGACCTCACCTTCCGCGCGCGCAAAGAAGCTGGCCAGCTCTTCTCCGGTCGCTGCAAAATGGCTGGTGAGAACAGGCAAGTTTCGCGCCGCAAATAGCGGGGCGTACCGATGTCTTTGCGCCCGCCACTGTTCGCCCTCGGCCAATATCATTCCGTTACCCACAGCGGCACCAATGACATTTCGGGTGAATTGTGATTTCGGAAACCGCCGTCCCACCCCAGCCAAAAGCTCAGTGACCATTTCTGGATCGCACACGTAGTGAATATTAGCGGGGCCTTTTAGGTACTTTTGGGTTCTCGTCGCATCAGGAATTACCGAAAAGATATTCTTTCCTGCTTTTTTGGCAAAATCGATTAGGCTGACATCGTCTACAGCCAACTGCGCTGCCACAGGGTGACTAGAACCTCCGCGTGCTTCCATCGCAGTATTTGATTTCCCCATCACACCCAATGCCCTATCTCCCCTCGCTAGTTTATATTTTTTGTTTTGCGAACCTTGATACGTTATAGATAATTTAGCCATCAAATTAACAGCAAAAGCACACCGCTGATATCAAATCCGAATATTTCTAGCTGCTACTGATATTTTGCGCACTCGGCCCCGTGCCGGCCTAAGGATCTACACACCTGAACGATAGCGGTCGGCGATAGCTTGCTCTGTGCTCTATCGAAATATCCAAGAGCCTAAAAATGTGCTAATAAACGGAAAAAGGACGCACCACACACCGGGCACATCCTCTAAACTTATACATCGTAAAAACTGCACAAGAATACGGTCTGCGATAACCGCTTTCCAACAGTATCTTGAGCCGGCGCAAGCTCTGACATAATGATCGCGCCGACCAATCAATTTACATTAAGAAATGCCTCACTTCAGCGGAATGCGTTTCCAGCGTCTTTCGCATCTTGCCAAAAGCGGCCGCTTCGAGTTGGCGCACTCGTTCTTTGGATAAGCTCAACTCGGCCCCTAGACTTTCCAATGTGCGCGGCTGGTCACGCAGTTTGCGTTCACGAACAATGAACTGTTCACGCTCGTTCAAAGCTTGCATTGCCGACAAAAGCCAGTTGCGCAGGGTTGCCGTGTCATGACTTTCCTCAACTTGTTCTGCGGCCTGAACGTTATCGTCAACCAAAGCATCGATCCACTCACGCCCCTCATCTTCTGCAGATTGCGTCGCATTCAATGAATAATCGGATCCTGAAAGACGCCCCTCCATCATCTCGACATCATGCATCGGCACGCCGATTTCAGTTGAAATCATCTGTCGCAACTGGTGCCGGTCCAAAGTCTGGCCAGCAACCTGAGCTTCCCGCTCCAATCGGGCCTGAACTCTCTTCATATTGAAAAACAATGATTTTTGAGAGGACGTAGATCCAGTCCGTACCATCGACCAGTTGCGCATAACATGATCTTGGATACTCGCCTTGATCCACCACACTGCATAGGTCGAAAACCGCACTCCGCGGTCCGGGTCAAACTTATCCGCAGCCTTCATCAGACCCAAACCTGCCTCTTGAACCAGGTCATTCATAGGCGCACCATAGCGTTTGAACTTGCCTGCCATCGAAATCGCAAGCCGCATATATGCCGTTATCAAACGGTGCAATGCGTCTTCGTCACGTTGATCGCGCCAAGCATAGGCCAGCCTCAATTCGGTCTCGGCATCCAAAAGCTCTGCTTTCATTGCGGTGCGTGTCAAAGAATATTCTCGTGCGTGTGTAAGCGCCATACTATCACCCCCTGATGATTTGGCGCCTCGAAACGCGCCTTTATTCTGAAACGCCGCGCTGGCCAATTAGTTCATTATAATCGCAAAAAAAAATCACGCGGCGGCCGCCCCAACGTGCAATTTCCATAAGTTACAAAGTAATCGCATAGGCAATTTGACATTGCGTAG
>DRFG01000248.1 GCA_011050655.1 Roseobacter sp. | reverse complement strand
TTTCATTGTCCATAATCAAACTGACGTGTTCAAGGAAGCCTTGTAAATTCTCGAACTGCTCCAATGCCTTCACAAGCTCCTTGAGGTTCTCCAACCGTCCCGGAGCCTCTGGGGTTTTATCATTTTGCCAATATCCCGTATAGCCACTCTCATCCAGAATGACCTGTGCCAACTCGACGTGGCTCATCTCGGTCGCTCCCAGTTCCTGAGTATGGGCGGCAGAGTCGGATTCTTCCAGCACGCTGTCGTCTGACTCAAGCGACATTCCAGGGTGCCCCCGCACCATCTGATTCCAGCGTTCGATACCATCAATAAGCAAGCGCAGTTGAGCTGCCCCCTTGCCGCCAATTCCACCATCGGCCAAAAGGATTCGCGCGCCCTCGACGAGGTTCACGCCATGTGCGCGAGCGGTCTTTTGAATGTTCTGCTGTGCTTTATCCCCCAGCCCGCGTTTCGGAGTGTTGACGATCCTTTCAAAAGCGAGGTCATCATCGGGCGACGTAACGACACGGAAATACGCCATCGCATCGCGGATCTCCATGCGCTCGTAAAACCGCGGCCCTCCTATAACCCGGTACGGTAGACCGATGGTCAGAAACCTGTCTTCAAACGCACGCATTTGGTGCGACGCGCGTACCAAGATCGCCATGTCATCCAGCGAATACTGCCGCAGGTCACGCGTGCCGCGCTGCATCGCTTCGATCTCATCACCGATCCAGCGGGCTTCTTCTTCACCGTCCCAGTGGCCGATTAAGCGGAGTTTCTCGCCTTCCTGTGCCTCGGTCCATAGGGTTTTGCCCAAGCGACCCTCGTTTCCAGCGATCACGCCAGATGCAGCGGCTAGAATATGCGGGGTCGATCGATAGTTCTGCTCCAGACGCACCACATGCGAGCCAGGAAAATCTGTCTCGAACCGCAGTATGTTCCCGACCTCTGCCCCGCGCCAACCATAGATTGACTGGTCATCGTCACCCACGCAGCAGATGTTTTTGTGCCCTGATGCCAGCAGGCGCAACCACATATATTGGGCGACGTTGGTATCTTGGTATTCGTCGACGAGGATGTATTTGAACCAGCGTTGATACTGTTGCAGCACATCCTGATGATTTTGAAAAATAGTTATCATATGCAGCAGCAGATCGCCAAAATCCGTGGCGTTCAGCTCTTTCAACCGGGCTTGATACTGCGCATAGATTTCGGTGCCCCGATGGTTATAGGCCCCGGCATCTGCGGCGGGCACCTTTTCGGGCGTCAACGCCCGGTTTTTCCAGCCATCGATAAGCCCCGCCAGCATCCGTGCAGGCCAACGCTTATCGTCTATGCCTTCGGCCTGCACCAATTGCTTGAGCAAGCGCAACTGGTCATCCGTATCAAGAATGGTGAAATTAGATTTAAGCCCAACCAGTTCCGCATGACGGCGCAATAGTTTGACGCAAATTGCATGAAACGTACCGAGCCATGGCATCCCTTCAATATTTTGTCCCAACATCTGACCTACGCGATTTTTCATCTCGCGAGCCGCTTTGTTGGTAAAAGTGACGGCCAGTATTTCATTCGGGCGGGCGCGACCAGTGTTCATCAGGTGGACTATGCGCGCAGTCAACGCCTTGGTTTTGCCGGTACCTGCCCCGGCCAACATCAGTACCGGCCCATCCATCTTTTCTACCGCCGCGCGCTGCGCGGGGTTAAGGCCCTCAAGATATGGTTGCGGCCGCGATGCCATGGCACGCGCCGACAGCGAAGCGCCCTCAAAGGCGTCTAATTCGTCAAAATCATTCATGCGGGTAATCTAGCCCGCCTTCACCGCGAATAAAAGATACGTTCGCAAAATGTTCTTTTAAAAACCTGCGCCCGCTCACGGTAGGATGTGGTCGACAGATACTGAACCATCAGTACTGGTCAGATCTATACTGCCGCGTTATCCCAAGCCTAGTTAACATTTTGGTAACCCTTTTTTTACAAACTCTACACATTCTGGAGCGAAGAGAATGTTTAGAAGTAATGATATAGGCGTTTTACGGGATCAAATCGACAAATTCGATTTGCCGATTTTCATTGTGCAACGTTCTGAAGCGTCAGGGGAATTTGAATTTCTCGCGCTGAACCTCGCCTGCGAACGCCAAACTGGCGTTGCGATGCAGGATATCGTGCTGAAACCGCTGGCAAAAATCTTTCCGCAGACACAGGCAGAACGAATCCATTCACGATATGCGCTTTGCGTGGAACAAGCGCCGCCCATTCGCTGTCGCGAAACCCTGGATCTGCCTTGCGGTCTAACCGCTTGGGAAACAACATTACATCACGTGCTTACCCATAACGGAGAGCATCGTGTGGTCGGTAGCGCCACGCTGTTTTCTGGCATTCATCATGATGCGCGCGATGTCGCTGCCTTCGAGGACGTACGCTATTTTTCCTCATTGTCGGGATGGAAGCTGGAACAGATCATTCAGGTTCTTGATGCTTATGACCAAGGTGCGATTCCGAAATCTCAGCTTTCTGGGTCCGTGCAGGCGCTTTCCGGGCTGTGTCGTTCGGTCGCCTGCTCCATGCAACACCTGCGCAGCATCGCGGACGACCGTCTAAAAGCGTCGGCGGAAATCGGGATTGACATGGTGGGTGACCTGAACACGGCGCAATCACCCAGCGAAGTCGAACAAGCGATGTCGGCGATTATTGATATGTTTGATCCCTCCCAAATCAACGCGGAAGCTTGATCAGATTTCAACGGCAGTGTTCGTGTCCAACCTATCACCACGCCCGGCTCAGGCTGGACAATTCTGGTGTGTCCTGCACAAGTGTTTCAATGAATTTGCACACCACCTACCCTGCGCTATCAGACCTGCGCGAGCGCGCCGAAAGACGTATTCCCAAATTTGTTTGGGAATACCTCGACAGCGCAACCGGAACGCAGGCGACGCAAAGACTGAACCGCGCCGCGCTGGACCGCATCCGTCTCATGCCCTCAATCCTGCACGGGGAATTTGACCCCGATACCTCTGTGGAGCTTTTTGACCAGCGGCTCCCCCTCCCCTTTGGAGTCGCCCCCGTCGGAATGTCCGGCCTGATCTGGCCCGATGCCGAAGGCCACTTGGCGCGAGCCGCTGCCCGGCACGGCATCCCCTACTGCCTATCCACAGTGGCCAGCCAAAGCCCCGAAGACCTTGCGCCCCATCTTGGCAAAAACGCTTGGTTCCAAATGTACCCCCCTCGTGTTCCCGAAATTCGCGCTGATATGCTGCGACGCGCCCGCGCTTCGGGGTTCAGCAGCCTCATCCTGACAGTTGATGTGCCCGTTGCCAGCCGACGGGAACGCCAAACACGCTCCGGGCTGACCAATCCACCCCGTCTGACCCCGCGCCTTTTGGCCCAATCAGCAGTGCGACCGGCATGGTCGATGGCTATGGCACGGCACGGGATGCCGCACATGCGGATGCTCGACAAATATGTTAGTGGTACTACGCAAAACCTGTCTTCGACAGCTCACGTCGGCTACCTGCTCCGTACCTCGCCAGATTGGGATTACGTAAATTGGCTCCGTGATGCCTGGGACGGGCCTTTTATCGTCAAAGGCGTGTTGCGCCCAGAAGATGCCGCCCGCTTGGACCGGCTCGGTTCCGACGCCATCTGGGTCTCGAACCACGCCGGCCGCCAATTTGATGCGGCTCCCGCCGCAATAGACATGCTGCCCTCGATCCGTGCCGTGACCTCCCTGCCGATCATCTTCGACAGCGGCATCGAAACAGGCTTGGACATCGTGCGGGCATTGGCTCTCGGTGCGGATTTCGTGATGCTTGGCCGTGGCTTTCATTTTGCTCTGGCAGCCCTAGGCCCCAAGGGCATCGATCATCTGATCGATATTCTTACGAAGGATTTGCTTGCAAATATGGGACAGTTAGGGGCTCGCTCTTTGAAAGACCTATCGCGTGATGCCAACCTTTAGCCGTTCTGATCTTCCAAATGGTAAAAAATCCCCCCCGGAGGGCTAAATTCTTTACTTGCACACCCCTTCAAACAAACGCAACAATGCCGCAGCGCAGCGACCGCGCAACCGTTCAAACGCCACCTGCCCGATAGCTTGCCAAACAGCGAGGCCCGACAATGACCGACTTCAATAAAATCCTCATCGCAAACCGGGGTGAAATTGCCATTCGTATTATGCGCGCTGCAAACGAGATGGGTAAAAAGACAGTTGCCGTCTTTGCAGAAGAAGACAAACTGGGCCTGCATCGCTTCAAAGCTGACGAAGCATATCGCATCGGTGCGGGGCTTGGTCCGGTTGCGGCCTACCTCAGCATAGATGAAATTATTCGTGTCGCCAAAGCCTCAGGCGCGGATGCCATTCATCCGGGTTATGGCCTGCTGTCGGAAAACCCAGATTTCGTCGACGCATGCGTACAAAACGGCATCGCTTTCATTGGCCCCCGCGCTGAAACCATGCGCGCCCTGGGGGACAAAGCCAGCGCCCGTCGCGTCGCGATCGAAGCCGGCGTACCCGTCATTCCCGCCACGGAAGTTCTGGGCGAAGACATGGACAAGGTGCGCATGCAAGCCGCCGAGGTGGGCTATCCTTTGATGCTCAAGGCATCTTGGGGTGGTGGCGGACGCGGGATGCGCCCGATTGAAAATGAAAAAGAGCTTCAGGAAAAAGTGTTGGAAGGGCGCCGCGAGGCCGAAGCAGCCTTTGGCAACGGCGAAGGGTATCTCGAGAAGATGATCCTCAAGGCCCGTCACGTAGAGGTTCAGATTCTCGGTGACGCCTACGGCGAAATCTACCATCTCTTCGAGCGTGATTGTTCGGTGCAAAGGCGCAACCAAAAGGTGGTGGAGCGGGCCCCGGCACCTTATCTCACTGACGAACAACGTGCCGAGATTTGCGAGCTCGGCCGCAAGATATGCGCCCATGTGAATTACGAATGTGCCGGTACGGTCGAATTCCTGATGGATATGGACGATGGCAAATTTTATTTCATCGAGGTTAACCCCCGTGTTCAGGTCGAACATACCGTAACCGAAGAAGTCACCGGCATAGATATCGTTCAAGCCCAAATCTTGATTGCCGAAGGCAAGACCATCGCCCAGGCGACCGGTAAGGCTAGCCAGGCCGATGTGCAATTGAACGGCCACGCATTGCAAACCCGGATCACGACCGAGGACCCGCAAAATAACTTCATTCCCGATTATGGCCGCATCACTGCCTTTCGCGAAGCAACGGGCATGGGTATCCGACTTGATGGTGGGACCGCCTATTCCGGAGGCGTGATAACGCGTTATTATGACAGTCTGCTGGTCAAGGTCACCGCCAAAGCACAAACCCCAGAGGCCGCGATTGCCCGCATGGACCGTGCCCTGCGCGAATTTCGTATTCGAGGCGTATCAACCAATATCGCATTCGTCGAAAACCTGTTGAAACACCCGACCTTTCTGAACAACACATACCACACCAAATTTATCGACCAGACCCCCGAACTGTTTACCTTCGAAAAACGCCGTGACCGTGCGACCAAGGTCCTGACCTACATTGCCGACATCACCGTAAACGGGCATCCTGAAACCAAAGGTTTTGAACGCCCGGCGGCTTCTGTGCGTGCGCCGCTGCCGCCAACCACCAAGGCTGAACCTCGGATGGGTACCCGCAACCTGCTGGAGCAAAAAGGGCCGCAGGCCGTCGCCGACTGGATGGGTCAACAGCGACAATTGCTGATCACCGATACCACCATGCGCGATGGGCACCAATCCTTGTTGGCGACGCGCATGCGCAGCCATGACATGATCAAGGTCGCCCCGGCTTATGCCGCCAATATGCCTCAGTTGTTTTCGATGGAATGCTGGGGCGGTGCCACGTTCGACGTGGCATATCGGTTCTTGCAGGAATGCCCGTGGCAACGACTGCGCGACCTGCGCGCGGCACTACCGAATCTGATGACCCAGATGCTGCTGCGCGGGTCGAACGGCGTCGGCTACACCAACTACCCTGACAACGTGGTTCAGGAATTCGTCCGTGTCGCCGCAACCGAAGGCGTCGATGTGTTCCGCGTCTTTGACAGCCTCAACTGGGTTGAAAATATGCGGGTCGCAATGGATGCCGTGATTGACAACGGCAAGATTTGCGAAGGCACCGTGTGCTATACAGGTGACATCTTTGACCCTGATCGCGCCAAATACGATCTGAAATACTATGTCGCGATGGGCAAGGAGCTGAAGGCCGCCGGAGCACATGTTCTGGGTCTTAAAGACATGGCTGGCCTGCTGAAGCCAAACGCGGCAAAGGCGCTGATCAAGGCCTTGAAATCAGAGGTCGGTCTTCCGATTCACTTCCACACCCATGACACGGCAGGCGTGGCGATTGCCACGATCATGGCTGCTTCCGAAGCTGGCGTAGACGCGGTTGACTGCGCCATGGACGCGCTGTCGGGCAACACGTCGCAAGCCACCCTAGGGTCAGTCGTCGAGGCGCTAAAGCACACCGATCGGGACACCGGAATCTCGATGGACGCGGTGCGCGAAATTTCCAACTATTGGGAAGAAGTGCGCAACGAATATGCGGCGTTTGAAACAGGCATGCAGGCACCGTCATCCGAAGTTTACCTGCACGAAATGCCCGGCGGTCAGTTTACCAACCTAAAGGCGCAAGCCGCCTCAATGGGGCTAGACGATCGCTGGCCAGAGGTTGCCAGAACCTATGCCGACGTGAACCAGATGTTCGGCGATATCGTCAAGGTCACGCCCTCCTCGAAAGTGGTGGGCGATATGGCCTTGATGATGGTATCGCAAGGGTTGACCAGAGAGCAAGTTGAAGACCCCAAGGCCGAAATGTCGTTCCCCGACAGCGTGATAGACATGATGCGCGGTAATCTTGGGCAGCCCCCCGGTGGGTTCCCCGCGGGCATCGTAAGCAAAGTTCTCAAAGGGGAACAACCCAACACCGAACGTCCCGGGGCACATTTGCCACCTATTGATCTAGAAGCGACCCGCAAGGAATTGAGCGATCAGCTTGAGGGGGTCGATATCGAAGATGACGATCTGTCAGGGTACATGATGTACCCGAAAGTTTTCCTTGATTACATGGGCCGTCACCGCAGCTATGGACCTGTTCGCGTATTGCCGACACGCACGTTCTTTTACGGAATGGAACCGGGCGAAGAAATCACCGCAGAGATCGATCCAGGCAAGACGCTTGAGATCAGGTTACAGGCAATAAGCGAGACCAACGAAGATGGCGAGGTCAAAGTATTCTTTGAACTGAACGGCCAGCCCCGCGTCGTGCGCGTGCCCAACCGGTTGGTTAAAGCCACCACAGCGCAAAGGCCAAAGGCCGAAAACGGGAACGCCAACCATATCGGTGCCCCGATGCCCGGAGTGGTAGCATCGGTCGGCACGAAAGCCGGGCAAAAAGTAAAAGCCGGCGACCTTTTACTAACAATCGAGGCCATGAAAATGGAAACCGGCATTCATGCAGACCGTGATGCAGTTGTGAAGGCGGTCCATGTCAGCCCCGGCGGCCAGATAGACGCTAAGGATTTGCTGGTCGAGCTTGAGTAACAGAGATAACGGGTCAGACACACGTATTTGCGTTGTCTGACCTTTTTCTCAGGCTACACTTGTGGCGACCCATCTGCCGTGCGGACGCAACTATGCCTTACCAATGGAAAACCTCACCTACGACACCGACGCAAGAACTGCGGCTTTGGCCCCACCAATCGCTGCCGGCCAAAGGATTTGTCGCGTTCATCCTGACGACTTTCGTCTTCATTTTGATCCCCGCGCTGGCTTTGCTGGGTACCCCTGTGCTTTGGGGGTTATTGCCCTTTGCAATGGCTGCCCTCGCAGGCGTATATTTCGCCCTGCATTCAAATTTCAAGGCCCGGCAAATTGAGGAAGTGTTCACCCTATCTCCCGATACGGTGCACCTGACCCACACAACCGCCAAGGGTGAAGTGAAAGAATGGGAATGTAACCGATACTGGACGATTGTCACCCGGTATGAAAAAGGCGGGCCTGTACCTTATTACATCACCTTGCGCGGCAAAGGTCGCGAAGTTGAAATCGGAAAATTTCTCAGCGAAGACGAACGGAAATCGTTGTATGATGAATTGAACCGTTCGCTGCTACGCTAAGCCCTAGCTCAGGCGGTCTTTGACCTTGGGCCCAACGCTGCCGAAATCCATCTGGCCGGTATATTTTGCCTTCAGCAAACCGATAACCTTGCCCATATCTCGGATCGAGGACGCACCGACTTCGGCAATAGCATCATCAACAGCCTTGGCGCTTTCGTCTTCCGTCAACTGACGTGGCAGGAATTCTTCGATCACCTTAATCTCATCGCGCTCGCGGTCGGCAAGATCTAGGCGACCACCTTCTTCGTAAGCGCGCACTGATTCCATTCGCTGTTTGGACATTTTGCCAAGAATCGCCAGAACTTCGGCGTCACCTACCCCGTCATCGCCACCGTCAGCCCGAGCAGCGATATCTTTATCCTTGATCGCCGCATTGATCAGGCGCAATGTAGACAACCTTGCGACTGCCTTGTCTTTCATTGCCTGTTTTAATGCGTCCGTAATACGTGTGCGCAGTTCCATTGCCATCATCCTTCGACCCTAAGGGTATTGAGCCGCGTAATATAGAGCGTTTAATAGCTACAGGCAATCCCACCGAAACATCGCAACCATCTGATTTATTTGTATATTTCATTTTTAACATGCTATTGACCCCGCTTGCGCACGGCTTTAGGTTGCCACCGTTTAGCCCCACATCTCTGCCACTGGAGGCCCTCCCATGACCGTGTCTACATCTTCTCGTCCGACCGCCTGCTTAGCTCTTGCGGACGGATCGCTTTTTTACGGCACAGGGTTCGGTGCGACCGGGCAAACCGTGGCCGAGCTTTGCTTTAATACAGCGATGACCGGATATCAGGAAATCATGACCGACCCGTCATATGCGGGCCAGATTGTGACCTTTACATTTCCGCATATTGGCAACACCGGTACCAATCCCGAAGACGACGAAACCGGTGATCCGGTCGCCGCTGGTATGGTCGTGAAATGGATGCCCACCGACCCAAGCAACTGGCGTACGGTTCAACCCTTGTCCGACTGGTTGGCTGCACGCGGCCGTATCGCCATTGGCGGCATTGACACACGCCGGCTGACCCGCGCCATTCGCCAGCAAGGCGCACCTCACGCGGCCCTTGCCCACGCGCCTGATGGCAATATTGACGCCGAAGCGCTGGTAGCTGCGGCACGTCGTTTCGCCGGGCTCGAAGGAATGGATCTGGCCAAGGATGTAAGCTGCAAGCAATCCTATCGCTGGAACGAGATGCGGTGGGCATGGCCGGATGGATACCCAGCCCAAACTAACGCCTTGCACAAGGTAGTTGCCGTCGATTACGGCGCGAAACGCAACATTCTGCGCTGTCTGGCATCGGCAGGATGTGACGTTACCGTGCTTCCGGCAACAGCCACCTACGAAGATATTATGGCGCATGATCCCGATGGCGTCTTTTTGTCCAACGGACCAGGCGATCCGGCTGCGACGGGCGTGTATGCTGTGCCTATGATCAAGGACGTGATTGAAAAGACCGATCTGCCCCTTTTTGGCATCTGCCTAGGCCACCAGATGCTAGCCCTCGCCTTAGGTGGTCAAACCGTCAAGATGAGCCACGGCCATCACGGGGCCAACCACCCTGTCAAGGACATGGAGACTGGCAAAGTCGAAATCACCTCGATGAACCACGGGTTTGCCGTTGACGCGCAAACGCTTCCTTCCGGGGTGGTAGAAACCCATCGGTCTTTGTTTGACGGATCTAACTGCGGTATTCGCATGGAGGGTCGACCCGTCTGGTCCGTTCAGCACCACCCCGAAGCAAGCCCCGGCCCTCAGGACAGTTTTTATCTGTTTGAACGTTTTGCATCTGCAATGGCAGAACGCGCAACCCAATCGGCCTTGTGAAGCGCGCCGCCTTCATCGCTCGTTAAGCTTAGGTTAAACACCTTTTGTCATCTTCGACCTCACCCTAAAGGGAGGAGTTCTGAAGATGAGCAACCTTGGTCTAGAATTCCTTGCCCCGACACCGGCGAGAACAAGCGAGAACCGCGTCCCAATCGGGCGCATTTTGGTTGATACAGGCGTTATCCAACAACAACATCTTGAGCACGCATTGGCTGAGCAACGATATTGCGATGCGCCATTAGGCGAGCTCCTAATCGCTCGGCACCTTATCACAGAGAATGACGTGGCGCAGGCACTTGCTGCTCAGCACCACTTACAGCTTGTTGATCTGACCCAAACCCCGCCAAAGCCTGACATGTCCAGCCACCTGACCGCGCTTGATTGTCTAAAATTTAGCGTCGTTCCGTGGCGCAAGTTGGGAAAAACCATTCTGGTTGCCACCGATCAGCCCGACCGATTTAGCGATGTTGTAGATAGCCTTGCCCGTATCGGTATCAGTTATCTACCTGTGGTCGCAACGAAAACTCAAATAAAACATCAGATATCAACACTTTATGGGCAAGAGTTGGCGCGACGCGCTGCCTCAAGAGTTGCTTCGGATGAAAGTTGCCGCAGTTGGCAGGGCAGGTCCTACCGTCGTTCAGGTTGGGCACTTCTGACCGCAGTTATACTGGCAAGCCTATCAGTGTCGCAGCCTGCATGGACCTTTACCGTTTTGATACTTGGGGCACTGTTAACCAGCATCATGACCGTAACTTTGCGTAGCCTTGCCTTTTTTGCGAAAACCTTTCTGTCTACCCCGCTGCAAAAACCGTCCCAGCTTTGCCATAGATCTGCGACAAGACTGCCAAAGGTATCGGTTCTGGTCCCGCTGCTCCACGAAGAGGAAATCGCAACGGCCCTTATCGCTCGGCTATCCCGCCTCAATTACCCTAAGGCCCTGCTTCAAATCGTCTTGGTCCTCGAAGAAGGAGACACGATGACGCGCGATACCATAGCGCGTACTGCGTTACCTTCATGGTTCGAAGTAATTGAGGTGCCTCAGGCCGGGCCTTTGCGCACAAAGCCGCGTGCGCTGAACTATGCCTTGGATTTTTGCAGCGGAAGCATCATCGGCGTGTGGGATGCCGAGGATGCGCCCGAGACCGACCAGATCGACCGCATCGTTGAATACTTTGCCCAAGCGCCGGACGACGTTGCCTGTGTGCAGGGCGTGCTGGATTATTATAATGCCCGTACAAGCTGGATTTCACGCTGTTTCACGATTGAATATGCCTCTTGGTGGCGCGTTGTGCTGCCAGGTATTGCCCGTTTGGGAATGATCATCCCATTGGGTGGTACCACGTTGTTTTTTCGTCGCGACATACTGGAGAGGCTTTGCGGATGGGACGCGCATAACGTTACCGAAGATGCCGACCTTGGCGTAAGGCTGGCACGACACGGCTTTAAGACCGTCCTAATGAGCACCGTCACTTACGAAGAGGCAAACTTTCGTGCATGGCCCTGGATCAAGCAAAGGTCGCGTTGGCTGAAGGGGTTCCTGATTACTTGGTGTGTACACATGCGCCACCCCCGGCGCCTGATCAAAGAGGTAGGGGTTATACGGTTCATTGGCATACAGACGCTATTCTTCGCCACTTTCAGTCAGTTCATCGCCGCGCCATTGTTGTGGTCATTTTGTCTGACATTTGCTGGTATGGCCCATCCAATCGAAACGACCTTGGGTACTGGTGCCTTAATGGGGCTGTTCAGCTTTTTCGTTTTCGCTGAATTTCTCAATATTTCGATTGCCCTGAAAGCCGTCTCCGGGACAGAGCATCGTCACCTGTTGCCCTGGGCCATTACGCTGCCGATTTACTTTATTCTTGGTACTTTTGCGGCATATAAAGCGCTGTACGAGTTTGTCTTGATGCCATTTTATTGGGACAAGACCCAGCATGGGCTGAGCCAGCCGCCTTGCGTATCACGGCAAAAACCCTCAACACCTCTACCCTAGCCTTCTTCCTTGCGACGTGCCGCATCTTGCTTGAGCCGGGTCATGAAGGCGACCGATATATGCAACCTAAGCGCTTCATCCGCGCCGTCTTCATTGCGCTGTTCGATCATCTTGACGATGTTGTTGTGCTCATCCTGCGCGATTGCACCGCGCCCGTGCACAGCCAGCG
>DRFG01000247.1 GCA_011050655.1 Roseobacter sp. | reverse complement strand
CCTTCACCAAATAGATAGGTCCATGCCTTTAGTCCATAATACGACCAACTGATCATCGTGGAAAAGGCAAACAGCACCACTGCGATCGCGAGGATGTAGGGGAACCAGCTAAACCCGGTGGCGAATGCCGCCGAAGTCAATTGTACGCCGCTGGACCCGTCTATTGTCTTTATAGCTGTACCGGCTTCGTTAAGGACGAAACGACCGGTGGCAGGGTCCGTGACAAGAACGCCCGAGATGGTGATGACCAACGCAGTCATCGTACAGATCACAACCGTGTCGATGAACGGCTCAAGTAAGGATACAACACCTTCGGTCACGGGTTCCTTCGTACGCACCGCAGAGTGAGCAATCGCGGCCGAACCAACGCCCGCTTCGTTCGAGAAAGCGGCACGTTTAAAGCCTTGGATCAAGGCACCAACCAGCCCACCGGCAACGCCAAGCCCGGTGAATGCCCCCGTAAATATCTGACCGAATGCCCAACCGATCTTATCGTATTCGACGATCAAAATCACCAAGGCCGCGCCCACATACAAGACACCCATGAACGGCACGACCTTTTCCGTGACATGCGCGATTGATTTGATCCCACCCACGATGACAGCGAACACCACAACGGCAAAGATAACGCCAGTGATCCAACCGGGGTAATCACCCAAGATACCGGCAATCTGGGCATGCGCCTGATTGGCTTGAAACATATTTCCGCCGCCTAAAGCCCCACCGATTGTAAAGATAGAAAAGACGATGGCCAGGAAACCGCCCAATGGCAGACCACGTTCCTTGAAACCTTTGGTCATGTAATACATCGGACCACCTGAAACGGTGCCATCGGCGTATTCATTGCGATATTTTACGCCCAACGTACATTCGGTGAATTTGGACGCCATTCCCAATATCCCGGCAAGGATCATCCAGAAGGTAGCGCCCGGCCCCCCGATACCGACAGCGACAGCAACACCGGCGATGTTACCCAGACCGACCGTACCGGACAACGCTGTAGTCAACGCCTGAAAGTGACTGACTTCGCCCGCATCGTCTGGATCGGAATAGTCGCCCTTCACCAAAGATATAGCGTGGCCGAACGCTCTGAACTGGATAAACCCGAAATACAGCGTGAATACAGATGCTGCCACTACCAGCCACAAAACGATCCAAGGAAAATTTGTGCCCGGCAGGGACATGAAGATCAGATTAACGAACCACCCGGTCGATCCGGCGAAAATGTCATTGATGCGTTGGTCCATGCCGATTGCATCTTGTGCAGACGCCAGCACCGGAAAGACCGAGGCCGCACCGGCACCGAGCCCAGTTGTGAGAAACTTGTTCATCGTTTGCCCTTTCATGGAATAATCGTGACTGGCACGCTGGATGCGACGACCAAGCGACCTGTGACACCGCCGAACATACGCTCTTTCAGGCCGCGCAAACCAACCCGGCCGACCACAATCTGCTGTGCGCCGTGTTTCTTTGCGAGGTCATCCAATATGTCAGCGACATCACCGTGTTTCACGATGCCTTGAACAGTAACGCCGTCATCCGTTGCCTTTTTGACAGCAGGCTCGACGATACGCTCTCGGGCCAACGCCAATTCTTCTTCGCGTCGTTTGTGACGCTGCGCGTTTTCCTCCGAGGTCTGAAAGCTGAAAGGTGACCATTCGATCACGTAGACGAGCTTTAGCTCGCACGTGCCGATCAGTTTGGCCTGGGTGGTCGCAAAAGCTAGGGCACGTGCCCCCGCCTCTCCCCCATCCAGCCCAACAACAATGGTTGATATTGTCATTATTTGTGTCCCTCTGTTATTGGCACAGCTTCTATTGAACCGTGTGAAACCAGGGCATAAAACTTCCCCCGGTTGCAAAACCTTAGCCTAGTATCGCTAAAAACTCGAACTGATTTATCTTGTTTCACACTACCCCACCGTGACCGTTATGCCCGACTGACGACCTGCCGGATCGGGAACGCTATTGGAATCTACTGCGCACCAAAGCAACCATAATTTTACACATTCAGTTTGATACGGGGCGCGGGCGGTCAAACCGAAAATTGCCAGTTGACTGCCTTAGCCAGCAATCACCCGCGATCAGCCCTTCAATTTTACCGATCACCTCTTACATATTGAGTGTTTGATCTTGCCCGCCTTGGGCGATATTGCACGTTCCAAACCGTATTCAGCTTATCCGAGGATTCTCAATGGCCGCCTTCCAATATGTCTATCACATGTCCGGTGTCTCAAAGACCTATCCGGGCGGCAAGAAATGTTTCGACAACATTAACTTGAACTTCCTTCCCGGTGTGAAAATCGGCGTCGTCGGTATCAACGGTTCGGGTAAATCCACTCTGATGCGGATCATGGCCGGTCAGGACAAAGACTTTTCGGGCGAGGCATGGGTCGCCGAGGGTGCCAAGGTTGGCTACCTCGAGCAGGAGCCCTATCTCGACCCCGCTTTGACCGTGCGTGAAAATGTCATGCTCGGCGTCAAAAAGAAAAAGGACGTACTTGATCGCTATAACGAATTGGCGATGAATTATTCCGACGAAACCGCCGACGAGATGGCCGCGTTGCAAGACCAGATCGACGCCGAGAACCTGTGGGATCTCGACAGCCAGATCGACGTATCGATGGAAGCATTGCGCTGCCCGCCTGATGATGCGGATGTAACAACCCTTTCCGGGGGTGAAGCCCGTCGTGTTGCCCTTTGCAAACTGCTGCTTGAAGCGCCCGAAATGCTGCTGCTCGATGAACCGACCAACCACTTGGACGCGGAAACCATCGCCTGGCTGCAACAGCACCTGATCGACTACAAAGGCACGATCCTGATCGTGACCCACGACCGTTACTTCCTGGATAATATCACCAGCTGGATCCTTGAGTTGGACCGCGGCAATGGCATCCCTTACGAAGGCAACTACTCGAACTGGATCGACCAGAAAGCCAAACGGCTTGAGCAGGAAGCCCGCGAAGACAAATCCAAGCAAAAGACATTGTCGCGCGAACTTGAATGGATGCGTCAGGGGGCCAAGGCCCGTCAGGCGAAATCCAAGGCGCGGATCAAATCCTATAACGAGATGGCCGATAGTTCAGAGCGCGAACGTTTGACCCGTGCCCAGATCGTTATTCCCAACGGTCCCCGTTTGGGTAGCAAGGTGCTTGAGGTCGAAGGCCTGTCCAAGGCTATGGGCGACAAGCTGTTGATTGAGAACCTTGAATTCTCGCTGCCGCCCGGCGGTATCGTCGGCGTCATCGGACCGAACGGCGCGGGTAAGTCGACCTTGTTCAAAATGATTACTGGCAACGAAGAGCCTGACAAAGGTTCGATTTCCATCGGGAATACCGTTGATTTGTCCTATGTCGACCAGTCGCGCGACGATCTGAACCCTGACGATAACGTCTGGCAGGCGATCTCTGGTGGTGCCGAGATCATTAAACTCGGTGATGCCGAAGTGAATTCCCGTGCCTATTGCGGGGCGTTCAACTTCAAAGGGGGCGACCAGCAAAAGAAAGTCGGCCTGCTGTCAGGTGGGGAGCGCAACCGCGTACACATGGCGCGTTTGTTGAAAGAAGGCGGCAACGTGCTGCTCCTCGATGAACCTACCAACGACTTGGATGTTGAAACCCTGCGCGCCCTTGAAGACGCGCTTGTCGATTTTGCTGGCTGCGCCGTGGTCATCTCGCACGACCGCTTCTTTCTTGACCGGATTTGCACGCACATTCTGGCGTTCGAGGGCAATGCGCATGTTGAATGGTTCGAAGGTGGTTTCACCGACTATGAGGAAGACAAAAAGCGCCGTCTGGGTGACGACGCGATGGAGCCAAAGCGGCTGAAGCACAAGAAGTTTTCGCGGTAAGTCTTTTCGACGATAGCGTAAGAAAAGCGGGAGTATTTTTCGATACTCCCGCTTTTTATTACAATCCAGACAACAGTTCTTCATGGCCCTCAGATGTTTCATCTTGGCCGCCATCTTCCACCGTATTCGCCCCTAAATAGTCGCGAATAGTGTTGCAGGCTGACAAGCCCGACCATAGCCGTTGACTGGAGATAGACTGCACCGAAATATCGGCGGCTAGGTCTGTTTGAATATGCTTAATTGTCTCATTTCCGGATAAGGCCGTTTCGATTTTTCGCTGTATCGCCTCGGGGTTGAACCGGGCACGCCCCATGACAACACCCACCAACATACCGCTGCCTGCATGACCTACAAAAAAGCGGTCCTGCGCCAGCGCGTCTACCGTCGCTTCGGCAACGCAAACCATTTGCGTGCAAAATTCCTGTGCCGTAACAGCACCAAAGATGTT
>DRFG01000246.1 GCA_011050655.1 Roseobacter sp. | reverse complement strand
TCCCAGACCGGAAGGCTTTTGATGGAAAGCCGGATCAATGACGTGGAAACCTGGCTTAGCTCCGACTTAACAGGGCTGATGCTAGAAAACGGGATGCTTCAAGGTACACGCGGGCTGGGATCAGAGCTTATCGCTTCCGAGTTGTTCGAGCCGATGGAGTTGATCCTGTCAGGACGGAGCGGATATTCGGACCGCCTTCACAGCTATCTAAACGGAAATGTTGAAATCGTTACCCGGACCTACCGCTGCTTGGTCGTAGTCAAAGGGAATGCCATAATTCCGCTTGAAATTGGCAATGTTTCGACACGCGTGATGACAGAAGACTGTAAAAGTCTAGACCAGTCATTTCAAAATACGTATTGGGTCAGTACAAACAGTGGCGCGATCGTTCAGGCGCGCCAGTGGGCAGGGGACGAGCTTGGGTACCTAAAGACCCAAGCTGCAACAAGAAGCCCGACACAGGTATCCGCCTCTCATCAGGTTATTGTGGTAGAGTAATGACTGGGCGGCGATAGGGCAGTTGGATTGTGACAGGTCCATTCGTATTTAACGGACCTGCTCTAGTGATTGTGTGCAAGATGCTTACAAAATCACACTGGTTTAGTTCCGTTCTCTTTCGAGGGCATTGCCAAACGATGACCAGAAAAGCCCCATATTGTTTGGGTTTGGTCAGGCACCCACCTACCAGCTTTCGTCGCCAGAAGGGCCGATAACTTGATGATTCCCAATCAGGCGGAGTTGCTTATATTAATCGTTTCAAAGCCCTGCAAATGATACCCCTCAACCTTTTCCGTAATTAGCCGCCGAAGACGTGCTGTGTCCGCCTCGGCGATCGACGCTTGCAACTCACGTAACATCGCGGCCACTTCAATTTGGCTAAGCATCGCTTCTCGGGCACGCATAATCTTTTCATGTGGCGTTGACAAAAGACTGTCTCCGTCGATGAGCAACTCTTCATAGAGCTTCTCGCCAGGACGCAGGCCGGTGACTTTGATTTCAATATCACCAACACCGGTTTCGGGGTCTTTGACCTTGCGACCAGACATCGCGATCATGCGATGCGCTATGTCGATAATCTTCTGCGGCTTGCCCATGTCCAAAATAAAAACATCACCCCCTTTTGCATAAGCACCGGCGAGCAACACCAACCGCGCCGCCTCGGGGATCGTCATGAAAAAACGTGTGACCTCTTTATGCGTGACGGTTACCGGACCGCCGCGGGCTATCTGCCTTTGGAAGAGCGGTAGGACCGAACCCGACGACCCCAAAACATTGCCAAAACGCACCATAGAAAATTTAGTGGTGCCGTACCTTGTCTGGGTATCTTGGACGACCAACTCGGCCATTCGCTTGGTGGCACCCATAATATTGGTAGGGCGTACGGCTTTGTCGGTCGAGACCAGAATGAAACGCTCCAGCTTGGCCTCGGCGGCAGCTTCAGCGACCACTTGCGTGCCCAGCACATTGTTGCGCGCGCCTTCCAGCTCATTTTCTTCGACCAGTGGTACATGCTTATAGGCGGCGGCATGGAGAATAATCTCTACGCCTTCTTCCGCAATAACGCCAGCGACACGGGCCATGTTGGTCACTGACCCCAAACGCGAGATGATCGGAATACCCGTCGCCTTCGACTCAGCCTGTAGTTCCTGATCAATGGTATAAAGCTGAAATTCACCTTGCTCGAACATGATGATCCTCTCTGGATTACAGTTCAGCAACTGACGGCACAGTTCGGAACCGATGGACCCCCCTGCCCCCGTCACCATTACCACACGGCCGGCATAAGTCTTGGCAATTTCGGGCGTATCCAAAGCCACCTTATCACGCCCTAAAAGCTGGTCTGGGGTTACCGTGCGCAGGCTATCTACCAGACCCTTGCCCGACATCAGCTCAATATAAGATGGCAGCACCCGCACTTCGACACCGTGTTCCTCAAGCTTGGCGATCACCGCGTCGCGGCGTTCTTTGGGCATAGACGGTACAGCCAGCAAAATCTGTTCGATCCCGCGCATGCCGATCAGCGAAGAAAGTTTGGCAGGATTATAAACGGGAAGCCCCGCCACCATGAGGCCGTGCAGCGTCGGGTTGTCGTCCATGAAGAAGACAGGACGCGCCTCGGATGCTTGACGCAAGGCCGCCGCCAGTTGAATCCCGGCCGCTCCAGCGCCGTAAATTGCCACAGGTTTGCGGTTGCTGTTTTGCTGACCAAACCAGCGCAGCAGCGATAACCCGCAAAGCCGCGCGCAAACAGCGAACATACAAAAGAACAGCCCCAGTAACACCGGGACAGATCGCGGTGCCGACAGGTTCAATAGATAGCTGAGCAATACAGCACTGCTGGCAAGAAATGCAGCCGCTACGGCAATGTTAGACATTGAATGCGTATCAAAAGCGTTCAATTTGATCCGGTGCAGGCGCAGCGCCCAGATGATGCCAACGCCCCACATGGTTAGCGCTGGGAACAGCACCCAACTATCTGCAATAGGACCCCATGGGGTCGCCGTGCCGTATCGCAGAGCAAACGCACAATAAAGCGCGATGGGAACAATCAGGCTATCCACGGCCAGAAAAATGGTCCGCTTCGCTGCCCTCGAAAGGTCGTCGACGCTGGTGGTATTCATAATGGCAATCTTCTTTTATTTATAAAAACGGCAGAATTTAATAAGTAAAGACATACCAAAGTTTCAAAGGTTTTAGTAGAGAACTTTGCACGCTCCATTTGTCCTTGGCTAAATTGTGCGCCCACGATCTTACCTCTCAAAATATAGTATGTCACCCTCCGATAGAGGCTATATAAGATTATGCACCGAAAAGAGCGACATGCCGCCTGACCTGCCCCCCGAGGCTCCCTCATTCATAACGAAAGTTTGCGGGTTTGTGCTCTGCTAGGCTTTGTTGCACAAATGGGCTCAAGGGATTCACTGTATGAATCCAGCGTGATAGCTGAAGGCATGAGCAGTTGGGCCCCTACGAAGTACAAGACCAAGAATTGGTCGTCTTACAATGACAGCTTGAAGCAGCGCGGATCGTTGTCGATTTGGTTTGATCCGGAGATGGTATGGACGCCGCCGCCAAACGGCAAGCGAGGTCGGCAACAGCAATTCAGTGACGCCGCCATTCAGACTTGTCTGACGTTGAAGGTCCTGTTTGGAATGCCGCTTCGGCAGACAACAGGGTTCGTCCAGAGCCTGTTGCGATTGGTCGGGCTGGACTGGGCAGCACCTGATTTTAGCACCCTTTGCCGCCGCCAAAAGGCGCTGAATGTGAACCTTCCGTATCGCGGTGGCACTGGCCCGCTGAACCTTTTGATCGATAGCACCGGCATCAAGTCAGAAGGTGAAGGCCAGTGGAATGCCCGCAAACATGGCGGCCCCAAACGGCGCATATGGCGTAAGATACACATAGGTATCGACGAAGAAACGCTGGAAGTTCGGGCCGTCGAAGTCACGACCAACAATGTGGGTGACGCGCCCATGTTGCCTGAGTTGTTGGAACAAATCCCCGACGATCAGTGCATCGGTTCTGTGACGGCAGACGGGGCCTACGACACCCGCAAATGCCATGATGCGATTGCCGCAAGTGGTGCCCATGCCGTCATACCGCCGCGTCGGAACGCCAAGCTCTGGAAACCTACAAGCCCCGGAGCGATCGCCCGCAACGAAGCGGTCAATGCATCAAGATATCTGGGACGAGCACTATGGCGACAATGGAGCGGATACCACCGCCGAAGCCGCGTCGAAACGAAGATGCATTGCATGAAACTGCTCGGCCAATCTGTGATGGCGAGGGACTTCGAAAGGCAGGTTGCGGAAATCCAAGTCCGTATCGCCGTCCTTAACCACTATACGGCTCTTGGCATACCCATCACTGAGCCAGTAGGCTAAGTCCGTCCGGGGAAAGGGGTAGAACGTCCTTCACCCGATTTGTGCATGTATGGATGCCCCCTTTGGTGCAAGAGATTTCTGAACGGTTGTAGGGAAGCGGATAAGTTTGCGTGGCGCGCATAAGCTTGCGCGTCGCGGACAACACCTCAATGCATGAAATATAATTTAATCAATATCTTACGCAATTTTCACTAAGGTATCGGTCTTAGGGGTTGGCAACAGGTTCGCCGCTTCCCTTTTCGAATCCGAGTGAACATTCAAATTTACTTTCAATCAAGCCATGGCCACTGCCCATGACAGCACACACGTGGTTTTCTACCCGCTCTTACAATCTAAGCTGCTGTATTCATTTCTATAATTTTACAATCGCATTCACCGATGGGGGTTTCAAATTGAGGACTGCGTCCTACTGGGTTTAGTCTTCCATTTGCCTCAAGGGCGGGTTGCCGCTTCCGGCCCTTAGCAGCCATTCGCGCAAGCTTACCACGCTGCAGCGCAGCTTCCCCGAAGCGAGCATCGAATAGGTGCGCAGAATATTTACACGCCCGGAACCTGCAATAATGACAATTGCCTTGATGACATCACTTCGACACCGGTGGCATTTCTGAAAAGCAGATGCCCTCCCACGGCCTCTGGTTTGTCATTCTTGCGAATGAGAAATCTATGTGAACCTGGTTGCCATCAGGGTCGCGCAGGTGAAACTGACGATACTCATTTCGTCAGAACAAAACGCTGATGAGGAATGGCCTTATCGTGCAACTTTGCCTCAAAATTCGCTCTACCTGTGACGGTCAGCGCAAAATGTTCAGGTTTCAGCTTTTCGTCGGAGCCAATCGCCGGACCATCGTCGTGCCCGACCAAATGAATAACTGCGTTGTCCCCTGCCTAAAGCCACGCACCTTGTTAAGGAAAATCCGGACGTGGGCCGGTACGCAGGCCTATAATGTCACTGTACCAATCCACCATCGTCGCGACTTGAGCGGTTTGGATGTTGACATGATCAAGTCTGCGCACCTGCATTTCAGAAACCTTCCAGAACGATCTTGCCCTTGGCTTTACCGCTTTCGATCAAGGCATGGGCGCGCTTGAGGTTTTCGGCGTTGATCGTCCCGAAGCTTTCGGTCGCGGTTGACCGAATTTTGCCTGCATCAATTAAGTCTGCCACAGTATCAAGAATTTCGCCCTGACGCGCGATGTCGTCGGTGGTGAACAGCGACCGAGTGAACATCAATTCCCAGTGGATCGAAACGGCCTTGCCCTTGAATGGCATGATGTCGAACGCTTTGGGGTCGTCGATCAGGCCGAACCGCCCCTGCGGCGCGATGAATTCGGCGATTTGCTGCACATAAGTGTCAGAATAGTTGGTCGAGAACACGAAGGCAGGTGCGCCAATGTTCAGGGCTGCAATCTGTTCCGGCAAAGGTTTGGAATGGTCCACAACGTGATGCGCGCCAAGTTCTTTAACCCAGTCAGCGGTTTCTGGACGCGAAGCGGTTGCGATGATCGTCAGATCCGTCTGTTCACGCAACAGCTGGATCGCGATAGAGCCAACGCCGCCCGCACCGCCAATGATCACGATGGCATTTGCGGCACCTGGCACCGGATCAGTGACCTTCAGGCGGTCGAAGATCATTTCCTGCGCCGTTAAGGTCGTGAGTGGCAATGCAGCAGCAGCGGAAGTTTCAATGGTTTTCGGTGCGTGCCCTACGATGCGCGCATCGACGAGGTGGTACTCGGCATTTGTGCCTGGTCGGTTGATTGCGCCCGCATACCAAACCTTATCGCCGGTCTTGAATTGGTTGACCTCGTTGCCGACTTCGACAACCTCACCAACTGCGTCCCAACCCAAGATCACAGGCGTGTCGCCTTCTGCAGGGCGGTTCTGGCGAACCTTTGTATCGACCGGGTTGACCGACACGGCAGCAACCTTGACCAAAATATCGTGGCCGGTAGCAGTTGGTTTATCAACCTCAAGATCGATCAGGGCGTCGGCGCGATCAATGGCGCCGTTTGTGGTGTATCCGATGGCTTTCATGTTCGTTCTCCAAATTGATGGATGCTGCACGACCCCTTTCAACGGTGCCGCGCGATGGTTGGTTAGGGTTTGGCTGTCAGAATAACATAGGCATGGTCACTGCCGTCTTCGCCCATGTTAAGTGCAGGGTGCGTGTGCAATTGGTTGGCGACGATATACATCGTGCCATCTGGTGCGAATGCAAATCCATCGGCCCACCGCAGCAACACGTCGTCTTGTGCAAAGATTTCAAATCTATCGGGTGTGGATACCGTTACGGCGTTGCGTGTGACATCGCCGGAAAATACGCGACCTTGGCCATCTATGATAAAGCCATCGTTGGGGCCTTTTTCAGCGTAGCGGGTGATCTGCGAAGCCAGAGCGGCATTGTCCTGTGTCTGGTCCGCCAAGGCAGCGGCAGGGATGGTCCAGATGTCGCGACCGTTCATTGTGCCGAAATAGACATTTTCAAAAGTCGGATCGATGGAGATCGCGTTCATCGACAGATGCCAAGGATTGGCGTTGCCGTCCGCGCCTTTGAAACCAACAAGATTACCATCAATCACTACATCTTCATTAGATGGCATAAAGCTCTCGGTCGCTTCCAAAACGCGGCGGGCTGCTCCGGTTTCGAGATCGATCACAATAAACGCAGGTTTCAGATCGGTCGCCGGTGCCGTGAAGGTCATGTCGGCAATATAAACTTGGCCGCGTTCCTCATCGAGCGCAAAATCCTGCAAGAATGAGATCGGCGTGACAACATTGGATGGAATTTCGATGACTTTGTGAAGCGCGTCAGCCCGTGTGTCCCAGCCGACCAATTTGGGCGCACTGCCTGCACTTCCCCTGTCGAGGATCCAAACGATCCCGTTTGCATCAGATTTGATGCCGATCGTACCAGCAATACCAACTTCACCGGTTTCAGGGCCATCCGCCCAGTCTTGCGTCGGAAATGGCACCTTTGTGCCATCCTCAAGCACTTCGACGACACGCAATGTCGGACCATCCAAGGGCTGTTGTGTGATGATGACGCGATTGTCAGGCGTCACAGTGATATTGCCGGGGCGCGTGTCACTAATCTCGGCGAATGTGGTCAACTCGGCGGTTGTGTCC
>DRFG01000245.1 GCA_011050655.1 Roseobacter sp. | reverse complement strand
GACTAAAAATGCGCCCGCGTGGTTTCATGTTGGTACTGGTCGGCAAGGATGGCGGTATCAAGCTGCGCAAGCCCCGGCCTTGGGACGTAAGAGAGATCACCCGCAGCATCGACAAGATGACGATCCGACAACGCGAAATCCGCGAAGAGAAGGAAACAGCCGGTAAAATTTTCGACTGAAAAGTATCCTCAATAATAGCTGAGGTCGCCTTACTTGACGCACCTACCGAACTGCTAAAACCGCCACCTACCTGACCGGCATGAACTGCAGGGCAAGCGGGTGTGGTCTGGTGGATGTCAGCAATCATGACGATTATTCAAACTCGATGATAACGTCGTCTACGGCCAAACTATCGCCTGCGCTGGCGTTTATCTTCGACACTTTCCCCTTTTTCTCGGCGCGTAGAATGTTCTCCATTTTCATCGCTTCGATCGTGCACAAGTTCTGGCCTTCCTGAACTTCATCACCGACTTCAACGTCAATTTTAACAATCAGGCCGGGCATCGGGCAAAGCAGCAGCTTTGAAGTGTCCGGTGGCAGTTTCTCGGGCATCAACCTGGCCAGTTCGGCTTGTCGGGGGCTACGCACGTGTACCTTCATGTCGGCACCTCGGGCCCGCACTCTAAATCCGCCGGAAATTTTAGCCACCTTGAATACCAGCGGCGTGCCGTCGACGGTCATGTTGGCCAGTTGGTCACCGGGCGTCCAGTCACCCGCGACGCGCAAAGCACTGCCATCGTTGAATTTCACGGTTGCTCCGGCATGGTCAGCTTGAATATCGACATCGAACGATTGGTCCTGAAGCGCCACGTTCCACGCGGTGCCGACCTTGCGTTCGTGGTTGTCCATCCGGCCAGAAACCCGCGTACGGCGAATTTCACCCACCCGGTGCATTGCGGCTGTCGCCGCTGCTATACGCCGCAAATCTTGCTCGGGCAGGTCCACCCCAACGAAACCGTCAGGGAATTGTTCAGCTATAAAGGCTGTGGTCATCTCTCCTGCGATGAATATCGGATGGTCCATTACCGCCGACAAAAACGGAAGGTTATGACCGATGCCTTCGACCTCAAAACTATCAAGCGCAACGCGCATCCGCTCGATCGCTTCTTCGCGGGTTGGTGCCCAAGTGCATAGCTTGGCAATCATCGGGTCGTAGTACATCGAGATTTCGCCCCCCTCGTACACGCCGGTATCATTGCGCACCGCAGTTTCACCTGACGGCGCATCGCCTTGCCATTTACCATTGTCCAGCATGGGGCCGGCCGCGATTTCCATGGGCGGACGGTACCGCGTAAGACGCCCGATCGAAGGTAGAAAACCCCGATAGGGATCTTCGGCGTAAAGACGGTTTTCGATGGCCCACCCGGTCAGCTTCACATCATTCTGGGTCAGAGCCAGCTTTTCTCCGTTGGCGACCCGGATCATCTGCTCGACCAGATCCACCCCGGTGATCAGCTCGGTTACTGGATGTTCGACCTGCAAACGGGTGTTCATCTCGAGGAAGTAAAATTTCTTGTCACCGTCGACAATAAATTCCACGGTCCCTGCCGACGTGTATCCTACGGCCTGCGCTAGTGCGACGGCCTGTTCACCCATAGCCTTTCGCGTCGCCTCGTCCAGAAACGGCGATGGTGCTTCCTCGACTACCTTTTGGTTGCGGCGCTGAATGGAACATTCGCGTTCGCCAAGATAAATCCCGTTGCCATGGCTGTCGCACAGGACCTGAATTTCGATGTGACGCGGCTGTGTCACGAATTTTTCGATGAAAATACGGTCATCACCAAAGCTGTTGGCCGCTTCATTTTTCGACGATTGAAAACCCTCGCGTGCTTCTTCGTCGTTCCATGCAATGCGCATGCCTTTACCACCGCCCCCCGCAGAGGCTTTAAGCATCACCGGATAACCTACTTCGTTCGAGATTTTCACAGCTTCGTCGGCGTCGGCGATCAGCCCCATATAACCCGGAACGGTAGAAACACCGGCTTCTTGCGCGATCTTCTTTGAGGTGATCTTGTCACCCATCTTTTCGATGGCCCCCACCGGAGGGCCGACAAACGCCACTCCTTCAGCTGCCAGCGCTTCGGCGAATTTGGAATTCTCCGACAGAAAGCCATATCCGGGGTGAACAGCCTGGGCACCAGACCGCTTGACCGCGGCCATTACCTTTTCAATGACGATATACGACTGATTGGCCGCGGAAGGACCGATATGAATCGCCTCGTCTGCCATTTGAACATGCAGCGCCTGAGCATCGGCGTCCGAATAGATGGCGACCGTCTGGATGCCCATCTTCTTTGCTGTCTTGATTACGCGACAGGCAATTTCGCCCCGGTTTGCGATCAGGATCTTGTTAAACATGGGCCATCCCTTTTGATATTAATACACGGAAAAACCCCGCGTCAGCATCGGCTGAGCGGGGTTGTTTCAAACTTAGATTATAGCTGCGTTTCGAGAGCGCAGCGGTAGAACGATTATTTACAGCGAACTGCGCCCGACTGGCAGGCAAGTACGTTTGCACCTGCACCAATTGCAGCACCCTGCGCGATGCTTCCGCCTGTGATAGCAGCAGCGCCGGCACCGACCGCACCACCACCAAGAGCTTGCTTCCCAATGGTGTCACCGCAAGCGGCCAATCCAGCCGAAGCAGTGATGGCGAGCAAAATATTCTTGATATACATGATGGAAATCCTTTTTCGATAGGCGAAGTTACATTTGACTTACGGTGACAAACGCCTCGCTTCGCCGAAGGTTCCATGGTTGCAAATTCTTTGTCACTTTTGGGCGTGAGCCTGCTCGACGCGACGCGCTTAACACCGTCAACATCTTTTCCTATCAGCAGTAACGGGCTCACGTCTCATCCTCGAAGGCATCAGGAAAGGACGCGCGGGCCATGTTTTCGTTGATGACCAGCAAAGCTTCGTAATCGGCCGGATCGAACGGATCATCAGCAGCAATGACTTCGCGACCAAAGAGCCATGACAGACGGCCTGCATCCAGGTTACCTCTCTCGAAAGGTTCTGAGCCAAAGCATTCCCATAATGCCTGCATAAATGCCGTATCGGCGCGACGGTCCACCGATTTTCGGTCAGAGCGACGTTCGCGACGTACCAACGGCGTAACACCCTTGGGATTGGCGCGACGGATTGTAAATTGAAAGTCCGAGCCCGGCATACGACCGGGAAAACCGCGATGTTTCAGCATGAAACCCCCCGAACAACAAGGGCCACGCGCGGTTGTGGTTGCGTGGGAGCAGGCAAATGTGCCTGCCCCCGGCAAGTCTTACTTGTACTTACCTGTGTATACTGGCTCAACCGAGATTGGCTCGGGTGCAACCACAACATATTCTTCTTGCTTAGGTGCGCAGGCCGAAACGGCTGCGATAAGGCCAAATGCGGCCAACATTGCGATGCTCTTGGACATCTAAGTCTCCTGACGTTGGTTGAAGGGGTTGGCACTGCCTCATGCCAAAAGGACCCCAGATGAGAGGTAAGGGATACTCGGGTATTCCTTAAGTTTACATTACCGCAGTTCAAACGCCTTGGATATGGGGCTCGTTTCAAACCGGAAACATGTGTCCCCAAAGCCGCAGTCGGCACCGTAGTGATATGCCTCCGCGCAATATGTTGTGGGTGCATCATAAACCTTCCCAGATACAGGTGTTATTATTAAGGCGAAATAGCTCGAAAAACTGTGTCATATCTGGGTCAGCAGCCCCGAATTCAGCACGCCTGTCGGACATAGATATGACGATCACGTCGCCCGTTAGTTCATACTGCGCAATGTAAGGGGCCGCCACCGCTTCGCAGAGAAATGCCATATCCGGCCCCGCCTGAACAGAGTCGATAGCGCCGGTGTTGCGGGCAATCTGCGGGGCGATGAACCGAAACCGAAGCCATGTTTCACCACTCACTTGATCAACAAGCACTTCTTGCAGCTCTACCGGCTGCCCCGACGGGACATCAACGGCCTGGGCCGTCGTCGCGGCTAGGATGAAAGCCAAAGCCAGCTTCATACGCACGGCCCTAGCAGGCCCATAAGCTGCATCGCTTTATATCTTGAACACCAAGCCACCTGGGCCTCTCTTTTCATTCGAATTCAACAGACCGTCTAAAGCGGTATGTTGTTGTGCTTTTTCCAGGGCATTACCGCCTTCTTGTTTCGCAGCGATGCAAACGCCCTAGCGACGCGTTTTCGCGTCGTGCGGGGCTGAATTACCTCGTCGATAAAGCCCCGTTCGGCGGCAACGAAGGGGTTCGCAAAACGAGTTTCATAGTCGGCTGTGTGACTGGCAATTTTCTCGGGGTCTTTAAGGTCGGCGCGGTGGATAATTTCGGTCGCGCCCTTAGCCCCCATAACCGCAATCTCGGCTGTGGGCCAAGCATAATTGAAATCAGAGCGCAGATGCTTGGATGCCATCACGTCATAAGCGCCACCATACGCTTTGCGCGTAATCACCGTGACCATAGGTACCGTGGCCTCGCCGTAGGCGAAAAGCAACTTTGCCCCATGTTTGATCACGCCGCCGTATTCCTGACTGGTCCCAGGCAAAAAGCCGGGCACATCCACAAGTGTCAGGATTGGAATTTCAAACGCGTCGCAGAAGCGCACAAACCGCGCCGCCTTGCGCGAGCTGTCAATGTCCAAGCACCCTGCCAACACGATCGGTTGGTTGGCAACCACCCCCACGGTGCGGCCTTCGATGCGAATAAAGCCGGTCAGGATATTCTTTGCATAGTTTTCCTGAATCTCATAAAAATCGCCCTCATCGGCAAGTTTATGGATCAGCTCTTTCATATCATAGGGGGTGTTGGCATTCGCCGGCACCAAAGTATCCAAAGATGGCTCGATCCTGTCAGGAGTATCAAAAAACGGGCGGACGGGCGGTTTATCGCGGTTGTTAGCGGGCAGAAAATCGACCAGCCGCCGCACTTCAGCCAACGCCTCTACGTCATTTTCAAAGGCCGCATCAGCGACAGAAGATTTCCGGGTGTGGGTTGACGCCCCACCCAATTCCTCGGCTGTGACCTGTTCGTTTGTTACCGTCTTGACCACATCCGGGCCTGTCACGAACATATAAGAAGTGTCTTTAACCATGAAAATAAAATCTGTCATGGCTGGCGAATATACCGCGCCCCCCGCGCATGGGCCCATGATCACGCTGATTTGCGGGATAACGCCTGACGCCTCGATATTGCGCTGGAAAACCTCGGCGTAGCCCGCCAAAGACGCGACGCCTTCCTGAATACGTGCGCCGCCGGAATCGTTAATTCCGATGACCGGCGCACCGTTCTGAATCGCCATGTCCTGAATTTTACAGATTTTCTGAGCGTGGGTTTCAGAAAGCGAACCACCAAACACCGTAAAATCTTGGCTAAATAGATAGATCAAGCGCCCATTGATCGTGCCCCAGCCCGTCACCACGCCGTCACCCGCAGGCTTTTGGCTTTCCATCCCGAAGTCGGTACAGCGATGGGTGACAAACATGTCGAACTCTTCGAAAGATCCTTCGTCCACCAGCAGATCAATTCTTTCTCGTGCGGTCAGCTTGCCTCGGGCGTGCTGAGCGTCGATACGCGATTGACCACCGCCTAACCGGGCCTGACTGCGACGGTCTTCAAGCTGTTCTAGAATATCTTTCATGACGGACCCCTTTGATATTTTCGCCACAATAGCGACGGCAGTACGCTAACCAAAGGGCAATTTTGCAAATTTGCAAATAATTTACATCTAGATATTTGCTAATTGAAAATTTGCGAAGATAAGCGATCAGCGTAGACAACAAACAACCGTAGGCATAAGTGCATATGCATGCACAGCGATAACCCCGTCCGGTTCCTGGACAAAACATCCCCGCCACATATTTCCACCTTGATCCTTCTGTCGGGTATCGGTGCGATGGCGATGAACATGTTTCTTCCCAGCTTGCCGGCGATGTCCCGCTACTTTGGGGTAGATTACACTATTATGCAGCTTTCCGTGCCGCTGTATTTGCTGTGTAGCGCGGGATTGCAGGTAATTATTGGCCCTGTATCGGACAACTTGGGACGCAGAAATGTGTTGTTGTGGGGCATCGCGATATTCATGATCGCTACGCTTGGGTGCATCTATGCGCCGACCCCAGCAATTTTCCTCGCCTTTCGATGCGCACAAGCCATCGTGGCGGTTAGCATGGTCTTAAGCCGCGCAGTCGTGCGCGATATGTTCACCCAAGACAAGGCAGCGTCAATGATCGGCTATGTGACCATGGGCATGGCGATCGTACCTATGGTCTCTCCGGCGATTGGGGGCGTATTGCAGCAGAGCTTTGGTTGGCAATCAACATTCTGGCTGATGTTTCTTATTGGGGCGCTTGTATTTACGGTCACATGGTATGATCTGGGCGAGACATCGGTAAAATCCGGCAAGACGTTGATCCAGCAGTTCGGAGAATACCCCGAACTGCTCGGCTCGCCTCGTTTTTGGGGCTACTCCATGGCGGCGGCGTTCAGTTCTGGTGCCTTTTTCGCATATCTGGGCGGCGCGCCTTTTGTAGGCAGCGTGGTCTTTGGGTTGGAACCCGCCCAGCTTGGCTTGTACTTCGGAGCCCCCGCTATCGGATATTTTGCGGGCAATTTTATTACGGCTCGAAAGGCCACCGCCTATGGCGTAAATAAACTGGTCCTTTTGGGGTGCCTGGCCAATTTGCTAGGGGGCGTTTTGTCGTTGCTATTATTCTTGGCGGGTCTTGGGTCACCGCTCGCATTTTTCGGGATGATGACGCTGGTCGGGCTTGGCAATGGGCTATCCATTCCAAATGCCACTGCGGGCCTGCTGTCGGTGCGCCCGCACCTCGCAGGTACGGCATCAGGCTTGGGCGGGGCCATCATGATCGGGGGCGGCGCGGGCCTAAGCATCCTCGCAGGTGCGTTGCTTAGCGAGGAAACGGGTGCCTATCCGCTGATCTGGATAATGTTACTCACCGCGGTGGCAGGCGTGTTTTCGATACTCGTCGTGATCAGACGCCAACGAACGCTAGGGTTGAACTGACCCCTTGCAGCCAGAGGTTTGCAAAGCTACATTTCTGACTGGCTAAAAATTTGCAAAGGACCCTGTGAAATGGCAACCCAAAAGCTATATGCAGGCGCAAAGCTGCGTGAAGTCCGTACCAATCTGGCGCATACACAAAAGGAGTTTGCCGCCCGTCTGGGGGTTTCTCTGCCCTATCTAAACCAGATGGAAAACAACAACCGGCCGGTCAGCACCACCGTGGTATTGGCGCTTGCTTCTGAGTTCGGCATGGATGTGACTGAACTTGCCAGTGGAGATACCGAACGCCTTGTTAGCGACATGCGTGAAATCTTGTCCGATCCGGTGTTCGAGGGCCACATTGTACCCTTGGCTGATCTACAATTGACGGCGTCCAACGCCCCGGGGCTGGCACGTGCCTTTATCAAGCTGCACCAGAGCCATCGCCAGACCCATGAAAGGCTTGCCTATCTAGATGAAGCCTTGGGTCGCGAAGACGCCCGTGTATCCCCCAGCCCATGGGAAGAAGTGCGTGATTTCTTTCATTACTGCGATAATTACATCGACGCCATTGATCGCGCCGCAGAATATTTTGCATCCAGCACAAATGGCCCACATGCGTTGCGCCGTATCGCGCTTGAGGCGTTGGAAAAATCAGATATCGCGGTGACATTCGACGACGTCGATGCCCTACGCCGATACGTCCCGGAAACCGGGGTACTGCATATGTCAGCACGCGCTGCCTATGAGACGCAGACATTCCAGCTGTTGCTTCAGGTCGCGCTGACCCGGCAGAATGATCTGCTAGAGGCCACGCTTGATCTGGCACGTTTTCATAGTGCTTCCGCCCGTGATATTGCCAAAATCGGGCTCGCGAATTACTTCGCCGGTGCTGCGCTGATGCCCTATCGTGCTTTTTTGGACATGGCACAGGGCTGCCGTCATGATCTTGAGGTTCTCGCGGGGCACTTCGGTGCTTCGATCGAACAGGTCGCACACCGTCTTTCGACCTTGCAGCGCCCTGGCGCCAAAGGCATCCCGTTCTTCTTTGTTCGCGTTGATCAGGCCGGCACCATCACCAAGCGGCATTCTGCTACACGCCTTCAATTCGCGCGTTTTGGTGGGGCTTGCCCCCTATGGAATGTGCATAGCGCCTTTGAAACGCCGGGTCGTTTTCTACGCCAGCTTGCAGAGACCCCGGACGGCGTGCGCTACCTTTCATTGGCAAGAGACATCTCAAAACCGGCAGGCCGCTTTGGTGCACCGGTACGGCGCTATGCGATCTCGCTGGGGTGCGAAGTGCGACACGCCCCCGCGCTGGTCTATGG
>DRFG01000244.1 GCA_011050655.1 Roseobacter sp. | reverse complement strand
ACCTATCCGCTGCCCGAAGCCCAGCTTGACCGCTTCATGGTACAGATTGACGTTGCCTATCCTGACCGCGAAACAGAACGAGATATCCTGATTGCCACCACCGGGGATACCGACGCGCAAGCCACCCCGGTGTTCACCACCCAAGAACTGATTTCAGCCCAATCATTGTTGCGCCAGATGCCGGTGGGCGATTCAGTCGTGGAAATGATACTTGATCTGGTCCGGGCCTTCCGCCCTGGTGAAAACGACGCTAGCCAACAAGTGCGCGATACCGTGTCTTGGGGTCCGGGACCGCGGGCGGCGCAGGCATTGATGCTGACCGTGCGCGCAAGGGCGTTACTGCAAGGCCGCCTTGCCCCATCAGTCGAAGACGTAATTGATATGGCCCGCCCAGTACTGACTCACCGGATGGCGCTTAATTTTGCCGCCCGCGCTCGCGGGGACAATCTGGCGACACTCATCGACAATACCGCTGACGATTTGGCCGGGAAAAAGGCCGCCGCGTGAACAATTCCATCGCCCTTCGCGCCAATGCCGAAGTCGAGGCTGCGCGCTTGCCCGCCTTGCTGGCCCGGGCCGAACATTTGGCGGGTGCCGTGCTGCTGGGGGCGCATGGTCGCCGTCGGGCTGGCGTCGGCGATGATTTTTGGCAATACCGCCCGGCCCAGATCGGCGACAGCCGCCGCCGGATAGATCACCGTCGATCGGCAATGGGCGATCAGGAATTCGTCCGTGAATCCGAATGGCAGATTGCCCAGTCTGTGATGTTATGGGTCGATCAGGGTGCCTCCATGCGTTTTACCTCTGATGCGAACTTGCCGCAAAAAGCCGACCGTGCGCGGCTTTTGGGCCTGGCCATCGCGATATTACTACAGCGCGCGGGCGAACGTGTAGGTCTGACCGGCACAGCGTTGCCGCCACGTTCGGGCGCAGTACAAATACAGCGTCTGGCCGAAATGTTTTGTAAGGATGATACCGCCGACTACGCACCCCCGGAGCATCGCGCCATGATCCCCCAAGCGAGAGCCGTGTTCATTTCCGATTTCATGGGAGATCTTGGCGGTGTCACCTTGGCACTGACCAAGGCCGCCGATCGTGGCGTACGCGGGGTGCTATGCCACGTGCTAGATCCGTCCGAAGAAGCCTTTCCCTTTAGCGGCCGCACAATCTTTGAAAGCGTCGGAGGCACGATCAGCCATGAAACTCTCAAGGCCGGCGACCTGAGAACGCGTTACCTTGCGCGGCTGGCGGAACGTAAAGCCGAGCTGCAACGCCTGTGTGCCTTAACCGGCTGGCACTATGGGCTTCACCATACCGACACGTCCGCGCAAGCCGCGCTTTTATGGCTATACGGGGCCCTTGATACACGTTCTGGGGTGACAGCATGACCGTTTTTGGTGGTATCGGGTTTTCTGCCCCTTGGTTGCTGCTGGGGCTGCTCGCTCTGCCTATTTTGTGGCTTATCTTACGGGCAGTTCCCCCCGCCCCTATCCGACGCCGGTTTCCCGGTGTGGCGCTATTGCTTGGCCTGAAGGATGACGAAAGCGTATCAGACCGCACCCCTTGGTGGTTGCTCGCACTTCGCATCCTAGCGGTTGCCGCCGTAATCATCGGGCTAGCCGGGCCAATCTTAAACCCTTCTGAACCGCAGGCCGAAGGCTCTGGTCCGTTATTAATCGTGCTGGACGGATCATGGGCCGGTGCAACGCGCTGGCCACAGCAGGCCGAAACGCTTGACGCCCAACTGACCCGAGCTGCCCGATCCAACCGGACCGTGGCCTTTTTGACGCTAACCCGCCCCGAGGACCTTACCTTTCAATCCGCAGATGTCTGGCGCGCGCGCCTAGCCGGGTTGCAACCGGCCCCATGGCAACCTTCGGCGGCAAATATCACCCGCGCCATCGAAGCCATGCAGTCATCGGGCGGGTTCGATACGCTTTGGTTCAGTGATGGGCTGGACTATGCGGGCCGCTCTGACGTATTGGCCGCTCTTCAAAGTCAAGGCGCGGTGGAAATCTATCAGACCGGGGCCAATGTGATGGCAATGGCCGGTGCTGTTTACGAGGACGGTGCGATCAACCTTTCGGTCAAACGCGCGCTAGCTGGCGAACAACGCGAAGTGATATTGAACGCGCAGGGCCGGGACCCGGCGGGAAATAGCCGCATCCTTGCCTCGATTCCTGCCATATTTGAACAGCGACAAATTGACGCTTCCGCCGCGCTCGCACTTCCGGCTGAGCTCCGTGCGCGTATCACTCGATTCGACATTGCCGGGCAACGTTCTGCCGGTGCCACCACTTTGGTCGACGACGCTTTACGTCGACGCGAGGTGGCGCTGATCGCAGCACGGGAAGACCGCGAAGGATTGGAACTGCTGTCGCCATTACACTACATCGAAAAGGCACTTGCCCCGACTGCGGACCTGATCAATGGGTCCCTTAATGACGTTCTGCCTGCCAATCCTGATGTCATCGTTCTGGCGGACGTCGCGACCGTCACCGAAGCCGAGCAAGCAGCCTTGTTGGAGTGGATTGGAGAAGGCGGCATGTTGGTGCGTTTTGCCGGGCCGCGCATCGCCGCGAGCAAGGTTAGCCGCGATACCGAAGACCCCTTGATGCCTGTGCGCCTTAGGGCCGGCGGTCGTAGTGT
>DRFG01000243.1 GCA_011050655.1 Roseobacter sp. | reverse complement strand
GAAGCGATGGAAATGCTGCACGACATGTCAGCGTCGGTGAAAGCGTCGGGCGCAGATTTTGCGTTGGGCTTTGATGGGGATGGCGACCGTTGCGGCGTGGTCGATGACGAGGGCGAAGAGATTTTCGCCGACAAGATGGGCGTGATCATGGCGCGCGATCTGTCAGCGATCTACCCCGACAGCACCTTTGTCGCGGATGTTAAATCGACCGGACTTTTTGCTTCTGATCCGGTATTGCGGGCCAACGGCGCGACCGCAGACTATTGGAAAACCGGTCACAGTCACATGAAACGCCGGGTCAAGGAATTGGGCGCGTTGGCAGGCTTTGAAAAGTCCGGCCATTACTTCCTAGCGGAACCGATCGGGCGCGGCTATGACTGTGGCATGCGGGTCGCAGTAGAGATATGCAAGCTGATGGACCGCAACCCAGACATGAAGATGTCCGACCTGCGCCGTGCCCTGCCGCATACATTTTCGACGCCCACCATGTCGCCTTATGCGTCGGACGAAGATAAATACGACATTCTCGACCGGATCGTTGCCAAGCTGCAAGATGTGACTGAACTAGGCGGCCGCCCGGTCAAAGAGGTCGTTGCGGTCAACGGAGCGCGGGTCATATTAGACAATGGCAGCTGGGGCTTAGTACGGGCGTCATCAAACACCCCAAACCTCGTAGTTGTCTGCGAAAGCGCCGAATCAGAGGCCGAACTACGGGCGATCTTTGCCGACCTTGACGCCGTGATCAGGACAGAGCCCGACGTCGGTGAATATGATCAGACCTTCTGATCTGGTGCGCGGCCCTACCAAAGCCGTGCTCTATACTGATATGCTCGTTGAATGGTACGTGCCCCGGTTTTAAACTAATCGGGTCATGCAAACTTTAGGACAGCAATGCCGGGAATATTATGACCAAACGCGCCCTTATCACTGGCATCACCGGTCAGGACGGATCTTATCTGGCGGAATTGCTGCTGGAGAAGGGCTATGAGGTTCACGGGATCAAACGGCGGTCTTCGTCACTTAATACCCAACGGATTGATCATATCTATCAGGATCCGCATGAGGCCAATCCAAAGCTGCGCTTGCATTACGGCGATCTGACCGACAGTTCAAACCTGACGCGGATCATCAGTCAAGTGCAGCCGGACGAGGTTTATAACCTAGGGGCGCAAAGCCACGTCGCTGTCAGTTTTGAATCGCCGGAATACACCGCCGATGTGGATGCCAACGGAACTTTGCGCCTACTGGAAGCGATCCGTTTTTTGGGTCTGGAAAAAAAGACCCGCTTTTACCAAGCATCAACTTCTGAGCTCTACGGTTTGGTGCAAGAGACACCGCAGACTGAAACAACACCCTTCCACCCGCGCAGCCCCTATGCTGTGGCAAAGATGTACGCCTATTGGATCACAGTAAACTACCGCGAGGCATATGGCATGTATGCCTGCAACGGCATTCTGTTTAACCACGAGTCTCCGCGCCGTGGCGAAACCTTTGTCACGCGCAAGATCACACGCGGGCTGGCGAATATCGCCCAAGGGTTGGAAGACTGCCTGTATATGGGCAACATTGACGCGCTGCGCGATTGGGGCCATGCGAAAGATTACGTTCGTATGCAGTGGATGATGCTGCAACAGGACGCGCCCGATGATTTCGTAATTGCGACCGGCGTACAATATTCCGTGCGCCAGTTCATCACATGGTCGGCAGCCGAACTAGGGATCACCTTGCAGTTCGAAGGCAGTGGTGTCGATGAACGCGCGATCGTGGATAGTCTAGATGGCGACAACGCCCCTGCCGTCAAACCCGGCGATGTGGTGATGCGTATTGATCCGCAGTATTTCCGCCCTGCTGAGGTTGAAACCCTGCTTGGCTCCCCTGCCAAGGCCAAGGCGATACTGGGCTGGGTACCGCAGATCACCACGCAGGAAATGTGTGCGGAGATGGTAGCAAATGACCTCAAGGTCGCACGGCGTCATGCACTGTTGAAAGAACATGGGCTAGATCTGCCGATCGCGCTCGAGAATGGATAAGCTCATGCGCAAGATCTATATCGCAGGGCATCGCGGCATGGTCGGAAGCGCTATTTTGCGCCAGCTGCAGGCACGTAACAATGCGGGTGGGGCGCTGACGCTGATCACCCGCACCCATGCCGAACTGGACCTGACCGATCAGGCGGCAGTGCGCGACTTTATGACCGTCGAGGCACCCGATGTAGTGATCCTGGCCGCCGCGCGTGTAGGTGGAATCATGGCCAACAACACCTACCCCGCTGATTTCATTTACGATAACCTAATGATTGAATGCAATGTGATCCATCAGGCCTTTGCCGCCGGGGTGAAACAGCTGCTGCAATTGGGCAGCTCGTGCATCTATCCGCGTGACGCAGCACAACCCATGGCCGAAAACGCCCTGTTGACCAGCACACTGGAACCGACAAATGAACCCTACGCCATCGCAAAAATTGCCGGCATAAAGCTTTGCGAAAGCTATAATCGGCAACATGGCGTCGATTACCGGTCGGTAATGCCAACGAACCTCTATGGTCCGGGGGATAACTTCCACCCGCAGAACAGTCACGTTCTGCCCGCCTTGATCCGCCGCTTCCACGAAGCCGCGAGGGATGGACTGGACGAGGTCGTGATCTGGGGCACCGGCAATCCAAAGCGGGAATTCCTGCATGTGGACGATATGGCGGAGGCCTCGCTGTTCGTGCTCGACCTGCCCCAGGACATCTATACGGCAAACGTCCAGCCAATGCTGAGCCATATCAACGTGGGCACCGGCCGCGAGGTGAGCATTGGCGAACTCGCGCAGATGGTCGCCGAGATTACCGGGTTCAAAGGCAAGCTGGGGTTTGACGCCTCTAAACCCGATGGCACGATGCGCAAGCTGATGGATGTGTCACGTTTAGCCGACATGGGCTGGCGCGCACAGATCGAACTGAAGCAAGGGTTGCAAGAAACCTATAACTGGTTCCTGCGCCAAGAAACCATACGATCCTAGGGCGGTACGTTTTCGTTAGTACCATATTAAAATAATTCAGACTAAGGTCCTTTTCATGATCCATCCCATTCTCCTCTGCGGTGGTTCCGGCACACGTTTGTGGCCGCTGTCGCGCAAGTCCTACCCCAAGCAGTTTGCCAAGCTTATGGGGGATGAAAGTCTGTTCCAAGCCTCTGCCCGCCGCCTGTCCGGTGACGGGTTTGCTGCCCCCGTCGTGGTCACCGGCGACTCGTTTCGCTTTATTGTGACAGAACAATTGGCTCAAATTGAACTGGCCGCGCAAGGAATCCTTATTGAGCCTGAAGGACGTAATACCGCGCCGGCGATCCTTGCCGCCGCGATGTGGATCGCCAAGATCGACCCACAGGCGCTGATGCTGGTGGCCCCTTCTGACCATGTCATTCCCGATACTGATGCGTTCGCGCAGACCGTTCAGGCTGCCGTGCCGCGCGCGCAAGCAGGCGATCTGGTGACCTTTGGCATCACACCGACGCGCGCCGAAACTGGATATGGCTACCTAGAGCTCGCTGCGGATGCGGACGCTGGTGCAATGACTCCCCAAACGCTTGCGCGATTTGTTGAAAAACCCGATGCAAGCCGGGCGGCAGATATGCTCGTCGCGGGAAATTTTCTGTGGAATTCAGGTATTTTTCTGTTCACAGCCCAAGTGATCATCGCTGCCTACAGCGCTCATGCGCCCAATCTGATCGACGCTGTGACCGCATCGCTGAGCGGGGCAAATTCCGACCTTGGCTTCACCCGACTGGACGCAGCCGCATGGGGTAAAGCTGAAGATATCTCGGTCGATTACGCGATCATGGAAAAGGCCGCTAATCTGGCTGTGATGCCCTTTGGCGCAGGGTGGTCCGATCTGGGGGGGTGGGACGCGGTGTGGCTTGAAACCGGCCCCGACGCGCAAGGCAATGTCTGCTCTGACAACGCCACGGCGATAGATTGCGCGGATACGCTGCTGCGGTCGGAAACCGAAGGGTTACAGTTGGTGGGAATCGGGCTCGACAACATCATCGCTATTGCTATGGGCGATGCCGTCCTAGTCGCCGATAAATCCCAAGCGCAACGGGTAAAAGAGGCCGTCGATGCTCTCAAGGAACGCGGCGCTTCGCAAGCGGTGCAACTGCCCCGCGATTATCGTCCGTGGGGCTGGTACGAAAGCCTGGTCATCGGTACGCGGTTCCAGGTCAAACGGATCGTGGTAAACCCTGGCGCGGCACTGAGCCTGCAAAGCCATCACCACCGGTCGGAACATTGGATCGTAGTAGAAGGCACTGCCAAGGTTACTGTGAATGATGAGGTAAGCCTCGTCGGCGAAAACCAATCCGTCTACATCCCCCTCGGGGCTGTCCACCGAATGGAAAATCCTGGAAAAGTTCCCATGGTCTTGATCGAAGTACAGACCGGCAGTTACTTTGGTGAGGATGATATTATTAGGTATGAAGATATCTATGCCCGGGGATAGAAACCTTTAGTGATAGGCGCTGCGCTCCCGCAGCGTCAAAACTAGGTTTACCGGTATCAATGACTGCTGATACACTCGCTTCAAGCGGCAACATCTAATGGTGTGGGGCATTGCTAATCTTAACTCGCAGTATCAGCTCGATTATCCGCAAGGCGCGAATGCCAGGCAGAGTGGGTGTTATTCCAGATGTTCGGAATGTCTTTGACACGTTCAAGCGCTCGGCTTATGTCGCCGTTTTTACAGTCGGTCTCGATGTCTCGGAGCTGTCTGTGTAGACGTACTGCGCCAAACATTGCGGAAACCCCTGCCATATCATGCGCTTTTGCTTGTAAAGTCCCGGTCTCGTGTGTCTTCATCAGTTCAGGCAATGCGCCTTCAATGCGGGCTGCCAATGTAGCAATTCTATCCGTCAGCGTTGCGTGACCTAACACTTCAAAAAGTTCGCTCACTTGGTTTTCATTAAGCAATGGCACAGGCGCTTTGCTATCCTTCGCAATCGGTTGGTCGATGTGCGGGGCCCCGTCATGAGTAGCCAAAACCAACGCTTCGAGAGCGTTATTTAACTTTTTCGTATTGAGAGGTTTCTGCAAAAAGCCTCTCATCCCCGCCGCAGCAAACTCTTCTCTTTCCTTCGGAAGAGCATGGGCGGTCACCGCCATAATGGGTGTCTCGGCATTGGGGCCGCCCCCCGCGAGGATCGCCTTGGTCGCTTGAAGGCCGTTTACACCTGGCATTGAAATATCCATCAGGATAGCATCAAACCTATTGTTCGTCGCCACGGTGATGGCTTCTTGGCCACCGGAAGCTAACGTGACAGTATGCCCAAGCCTTTGTAACATTGCCTTTATTAGGTCCCGGTTGATCTCATTGTCATCCACGGCCAATAGCTTCATGGGGGTCAATTGACGCGGGTTGGGATCGCGCAACGCGGGCGTATGGGCTTTTTCCGGCACAATGGTTGTCACCGGTAGGCGTACGACAAAACGGGTTCCTTGAGAGGGTTCAGAATGGCACGTTACGTCGCCTCCGAGGCGCAGGACCAAACGGCGCACGATTCCCAATCCAAGCCCTGTCCCTCCTGTGTGCCTCTCGTATCTACTATCTAAAGATACATAATCCTCAAAAATACGCTGAATATCGCTTTGGGATATTCCGGGACCATTGTCTGAAACCTGCAATTGCAATATCGCATCTTCATTGGAACTTTCCTGATACGAGACATTTAGAGTGATATCATCGTCCGGGCCGAACTTTATCGCATTACTCACCAAATTGACCAAAATTTGTTGAATCGCTCGTGGGTCGGTCAAGATCAGACGATCGTTCACCCCCGATTGCTTTAAATGTAGCCGTGTCCCCGACATCTTAGCGAGGGGTTTCATCGTTTCGAGAATGCCAATCGCCAGCGCAGAGATATTGCACGCTTGCAACTCGAGATCGCTGGTATCCGCTTCGCTGCGTTCAATTGCGAGAACGTCATCAATATGACCCAAAAGAATGTCGCCCGATGTCAATGCTGCGTCTATGAAACGTTGCTGTTCCCCATCAAGGCGTCCATCATTAAGCAAGTGAATCGCGGATAGCACACCGTTCAACGGCGTGCGCATTTCGTGACTCATCATGGCGAAAAAACGCGACTTCTCTCGATATGCAACCAGTGCATCATCGCGGGCCCGTATGATCTCCTCCTCTTTTTCTCGTTCGTCTGTTATGTCCCGGATATAAGTGACAAAAACCGGTGCATCGTCAGATCGTGTCAGAGAGACTGAAATCTCCACTGGAAAAATGTGACCTTCGTCATTGGTCATCTCGAATTCGTGCCTGCTTGTACCCGTGACGCGCCCACGGCCGATCTCGCGAAATGTTTCAAGGTTAAGGCTTTGCTGCGTCCCAGATTTCGGCGGAATCAAAAGATCAATAAAGTTCTTCCCTAAGGCAGTATTGCGCGTGATGCCGAAAATTGTCTCTGCCGATCCGTTAAAATCAAGGATTTCACCGCCATCCGAAACGACAACAACAGCATCCAGGGATGCCCTTAACGTTGTTGCCAGTCGCAGATGATTTTCTTCTGCCGCACGTGAAGTTCTATTTAATACAAGCGCCTGACGCGACAATCGAATAGTCATCGCGATCAAGGCGCTTATGACGATCAACGCTAGTAAAAGCAGCATCTCGATCAGTTGGACAATTTGTTCCCGTTCGGCCTCGGACGCTGCGGCTGCGAACGAAATTGACGCTAGACCGATTTGCCGGGGTAGACGTTCGATGGTCTGGAGAGCAAATTGTAGTTCGCTTAATCTACTGAAAAGCTGCGCATCGGGGCTGTCTATAATAGCGATCTGAGCATCGAGAACGCGACGTAACCGCTCGGTTTCGGCGCTTAATTCACTGACACCTTGTACGCGTGCGGCAACTTGTGTCCGGCTGTAAAATATATCGAAGCGCTTACGTAGATTGGTAAGTTCAACTGCTGTACCTGATCGCGCATCATCTAAAGCCCGCTCCAGTTTGAGAAAATCGGTTTCGAGCTGGGAATACACCCATTCCGCATGATCTTGATGGGCACTTCCCAAGGCTCCAACTCTGTCCCACACACTGAAAGCGAGATAACCGGCCACAGCAAGACCGGCAAATAATGCCAAAGCAAGGGTCCGCCTGACCCACAGTCGTTGCAAACGATGCAATGTACGATTGGCCATCAAAGTTCCTGTACCATAGGGTTATTTGACCGCGATCCGATCCAATTGCCATATTGACCGGCTATAGATTGTTTCTGTTTTGTACATCGGGTTGCTATCATATGGGTAAACGATCCAAAGAGGGCCTTTACCGCGGCGCGACATCAAAGACCCGTTTGCAAGGTAAGCAACGATAGGGCCATCGGCAGTCGCATCCGATACCGGTAAGGTGACAGAATAGTCGTTAATAGCAGTCGCCTCAATCTCACCCTCTGTTACGTCCAGTTTATCCAAAAGCTCCTTTAATAAAACCCCCTCGAAAACCTGTGGGCCTTCTGTCCAGATCGTGCTTGTTACAAAATCCGTGCTTGGAAGCGCCTGAAGATCTTCTAACGTGTATTTATGTTTTTGATCGCCTATCGAGACATCAAGAAGTATTTCTCCGGCATTGGCTGCGGTGGCAATCGCCATCCCACCAACGAGAGCGTAGATTGTATTTGAAATCGTTTGAAATTTCATGATCGATCATCCTTCACATCCAATTAACATCTTCAGCTTAGGCTAGTTTTGCGACTGGAACGAATGCGATAAAGGTTAATCAATCTATACCAAAGTATAGGTGAGAGATATTCAATCTATGGTCACTATCCACCTACTAGCTGTTATTCGCCTTTAAGTTGGTTTAACTATATTTCGAGCCGCTGATTTATAGTGATGCAGAAAGAGGAACACGATGCCCTTGAACATTCTAATCGCAGACGATCACGATATGGTACGCGATACGATTGCCATGTTCCTTGATACTGACGGATCAACCCAAACGGTTGCAGCGAGCGATCTGCATGAGGCGTTAAAAAGAATTAAGTCAGATGGTCCGTTTGATCTAGTGCTCCTAGACTATACGATGCCTGGGATGAATGGGCTCGAAGGGTTGAAAGTCGCCATTACTGCGAACGAAGGCAAGCCTGTCGGCATAATTTCCGGAACGGCTACCCGCCTCATTGCAGAGCAAGCGCTTGCCGAAGGTGCAATTGGTTTCCTTCCAAAAACTTTACCGGCAAAATCATTGGTGAATGCCGTCCGTTTCATGGCAGCCGGCGAAACCTACGCACCAGTAAATTTTATGTCGGGCAAAAACGATCCAGTGGAAACAGACTTTGAAAGGGGCTTGTCTGACCGTGAGAGGCAAGTTTTAAGAGGAGTAATGAACGCAAAGTCTAATAAGGAAATCGCAAGAGATCTTGAGCTACAAGAAGTGACAATAAAGCTTCATGTAAAGACGCTTTGCCGAAAGTTGGATGCAAGAAACCGTACGGATGCTGCTATGATAGCACGCAACGCGGGATTTGTCTGATTAAGAGGCTCTGACTGTTCGCTAAATTGTATGTCGGAAGAATCCCAAATGAATTTTTAACAGTTGGTCAGAAATTCAAGCGACAACGTCCGTTCCATAAAATGATGCGGTGCGTCCTCAACAGTATAAGCACAGCTCTACGTTATACATTGAGTAATTTTTTTGATATTATCGTTGAGAGATACGGTTTATTAATGAACTTATTAGGATTGGCGGTGACCTACTCTCCCACGTCTTAAGACGCAGTACCATTGGCGCAGTAGCACTTAACTGCCGAGTTCGGGATGGGATCG
>DRFG01000242.1 GCA_011050655.1 Roseobacter sp. | reverse complement strand
TATGCAACAACGCCTAATGCGAGCACGCTCAGCACCCAGATAAGCACGAACCACCCGCTACGTGATATCCACTTTTGCAGCTTCAATGATATCCGTCCTCTGGATCAATTTTGCCGCGGAACACCCAATAAGTATAGGCAGTATACGTCAGGATCATTGGCAGTAACACGAGCGTGCCTACGAGCGTGAACATAAGACTGCTGTCGGGGGCAGCCGCTTCGACGATCGTCAGGGACGACGGTACGATGAATGGATAAAAACTGATACCGATGCCAACGAAACCCAGAACAAACAACGCCTCAGCGCACAGGAACGGGATAATATCCCAATGCCGGCGCAAGCCATGGAAAAGCCCGAACACTGCGGCCGCGACCAGTGCAGGTACCAAGAAGCTAAAGATCGCAGTCGGGAATGCGAACCAACGATTAAAATATTCGACATTCTGAAATGGCGTCCACAGGCTGAACAAACCCATGAACACCAAGGTGGCTACGGCAAAGGGCCATGCAAGGTGCCGCATATGGGCCTGGATGCGGCCTTCGAGCTTCATGTTGAGCCAGGTCGCCCCCAACATCGCGTACCCCACCGTTAAGGCTGCCCCGGTTAGGATTGAAAACGGGGTAAGCCAGTCCCACCAGCCGCCTGCATAGGTACGGTTTTCTATATTGATGCCCTGCACCAAGGCACCAAGAGCGATGCCCTGACACATGGCAGCGACCAACGATCCGCCGAAAAATGAAACGTCCCACAGGGGCTTCCAGCGGGTGGTCCGCCACCGATATTCAAAGGCCACGCCGCGAAAGATAAGCCCCAGCAGCATCAGGATAATGGGCATATATAACGCAGGTAACACCGTCGCATAAGCCAGCGGGAAAACCGCAAGCAACCCGCCGCCGCCCAAAACCAGCCATGTTTCGTTGCCGTCCCAGATCGGTGCTACGGAGTTCATCATCGCGTCGCGTTCGCTTTCGTCTTTAGACAAAGGAAACAGCAACCCAACGCCAAGGTCGAACCCATCCAAGATAACGTAAATCAACACAGAAAGGGCGATGATCCCCGCCCAAATGAAAGAAAGCTCAAGTCCAAACATGTGATCTATCCTATTAGGCTGTAGTCGTGGGCTTAGAGGGGCCGTGAATGATCGGCTCGGCCTTGGCACCGCGGGTCGGCGCATCGGTAATCTCACCAACCGAACCAACTTTGGGGCGCATGCTCATCAGTTTCATGATATAAAAGATACCGGCACCAAAAACGAAGAAATATACGATTATAAATGAAATCAACGACGCCCCAACTGCCGGGGCACTGACCGGCGCCAAGCTGTCGGATGTCCGCAGAAGGCCGTAGATCGTAAACGGCTGCCGGCCAACTTCGGTAGTGATCCAGCCGGCCAACACCGCGACAAAGCCTGCCGGGCCCATGAGCACCGCCAACCAATGCAACATCGGCGATTTGTACAACTTGCCGCGCCACCGCGCGATGCCGCCCCACAGCCCCAAGCCGAGCATGGCAAACCCCAATCCGACCATCACGCGAAATGAGAAGAACACGATCGCCACCGGTGGTTCGTTTTCGTCCGCCACGGTATCAAGCCCCGCCAGCGGCGCATTCAAGTCGTGTTTCAAGATCAGCGAAGACAGCTTCGGTACTTCGATCGCATAATCCATACGCTTTTCAGCTTGGTTCGGAATGCCGAACAAAATCAGAGGCGCACCATTGGGATGGCTTTCAAAATGGCCCTCCATCGCCATCACCTTCACGGGCTGGTGCTCTAACGTGTTGATCCCGTGAAAGTCCCCTGCTGTGATCTGAAGCGGCGTCACCAGCAACAGCATCCACATCGCCATAGAAAACATGCGGCGTGATGCAGGCCCCTTGTGGTCCTTCAAAAGGTGCCAAGCCCCGACCGCGCCCACCACCAATGCAGTGGTCAGGAAGGCCGCCAATACCATGTGTACGAGCCGATAAGGGAACGAAGGGTTGAAAATGATTTTCCACCAATCCAGTGGAATATATTGGCCAACTTCATTCATGCCATAGCCTGCGGGCGTTTGCATCCAGCTGTTGACTGACAGGATCCATGTTGCTGACAGCAAAGTCCCGAATGCAACCATCGCCGTCGCAAACATGTGCAAGCCCGGCCCGACGCGTTTCAGGCCAAATAGCATAATGCCCAAAAATCCTGCCTCAAGAAAGAAGGCGGAAAGCACTTCGTAAGCCATGAGCGGTCCGACGACCGGCCCGGCCTTATCCGAGAACACCGACCAGTTTGTACCGAACTGGTAAGACATCACAATTCCCGACACGACCCCCATGCCAAAGGCCACGGCAAATATCTTTTTCCAATAGTTAAACAGCACCTGATAAGTTTCGTCTTTGGTCCATAACCAAAGCGCATTGGTTACAGCCAGAAAACTGGCCAAACCGATCGAAAACGCTGGAAAAATGATGTGAAAAGACATCGTGAAAGCGAATTGAACTCGCGCCAGAGTCTCGGCCGAAAACCCGTCGAGCATATCAAACCTCTTATTAACTGTCGGATGCAAGAGTTTCATCCAATCGATGAACCCCATAGTAGCGTTCGACGCCAATAAGTCACATGCTCAAATTAGTCACATACTCAAATCGCCGCAGTCAATCGGTGCTTAAATAACAATCCTGACTTTCAGGCCGGGTGCGTTATCCAACAGTTGCAGGGTTCCTCCGTGCAGTTTCACCACCCCTTCCACCAGACTCAGGCCCAGTCCGTTTCCGGGTGTGTTCCGGCTTGCATCCAACCGGTAAAGACGGCGCAACACTTTTTCACGCTCCGCTTCGGGTATCCCGGCACCGTTATCAGCCACCTCGATCACAGCATTTTCGTCCTGCATCGAAAGCGACAGCAAAATCCGGCTTCCTTCCGGGGTGTGCCGCAAGGCGTTTTCCACAAGGTTGGCAATCACCTGACCCAATAGATTCTTATCACCTTTCACCTGAATGGGCTCAGGCGGGATCTCGGCGATCAAGAGGTGGTTGCTAGCCGTCGCCGCAGGTTCATAAACTTCGCTAAAGGTCAGACATAACTGGTTGAGATCGACAGGTTGAAAGTGTGACTTGGGTGATCCTGATTCTACGGAAGCAATTTGCAGTAGCGACTGAAACACCGATGCTATCCCTGTCACCTCTTCTTGGGCTTTTTCCAGCAACGTCCCGCCCTCCGTTTCGGGTGGGGTCAGTCGGGCCAGGTCGTCTAAATGCACGGCCACCCTTTGGATCGGAGTTTTAAGATCATGTGCAATATCTGAAGACACTTGTCGCAGCATTTGCATCTGTTCCTCTTGCGCCCCAGCCATCTGGTTCACCTTGTTACCGATGCGGATCATGTCATCTGCCCAATTCGGCGACACCGACACCCGGGCAGCTAGGTCCCCGTCGGTCAGTTCGTCCAATGTATGGCCTATCACCTCTACATGGCGCTTGCTTCGCCGGGCCAGATACAGCCCGCCAGATAATGCGATCAACACGGTCGGTAACAAACTGATAAGCAAAATGTTCAGAAACACCGTGCCAAGCGCCTCTATCTGGGCGCGGCTGCGTGCGACAGTCAGTTGCCCCCCATACAGCGGAATCGTAAGAGCAAGATAGGCACCATCATACTCGGCGCGGTCTTGGGCCAATGAAACAATATGATATCCTTCGTCATCCCGTGCGATCGCTCCGTTCCCGAAAAGTCGCCCATTCGGGGAAACATAACTCAATACGATACGACTAGGATCTGTATCGCGCGACTCGGCGTCAACCAGCACCGCTACGGCTCGCGCGTTCGGTGCGGCGCGAAACCCTGCTATGTCCTGTTCAAGATCGGCTCGTATAGCGGCCTCGAAAGAATTCTGAGTTACCGCATAACTGGCAGCTAGGCTAAGTAAGCTGACTGTCGAGAACAACAGAACTAACAGCAGTGCAAGCCGCACCGGCATAGATCGCCATAGCTGAGCGAGCCGCGCCCTCACCCGTCGATCCTGTACCCGGCACCGCGAACTGTCTGGATCAATTCGCGATTAAAGGGTTTATCAACCTTGGCACGCAACCGGCTAACGTGAGTTTCTACAACGTTGGTCATCGGATCGAAACTGATGTCCCACACTGCCTCAAGCAGCATAGTGCGGGTCTGTACCCTGCCCTTGCGCCGCAACAAGTGTTCAAGCAAGGCGAATTCGCGTGGAAGCAAGTCGATCACCTGCCCTGCCCGTATAACCTTGCGAGTAATTAGGTGCATTTCAAGATCGGCTGCCCGCAGGACTGTCTCTTGCTCCAGCGCTTGCGGACGCCGCGACAGCGCTGCGACACGCGCCGAAAGCTCGCCAAAGGCGAATGGTTTTACAAGATAGTCGTCGCCGCCAGCATTAAGACCATTGATCCGGTCTTCGACGCTGCCCATTGCCGTGAGAAATAATACCGGCGTCGTATTGCCGGTGCCACGAAGCGTTTTCACGAGGGTCAGCCCATCTACCTCGGGCAACATTCTGTCAACGATAAGCACGTCATAACTGCCCGATGCTGCAAGAATCAAGCCTCCGCGCCCTTCGGATACCATATCAACAGTATGCCCCTCCTCGCGCAGGCCTCGCGCTATATATGTGGCCGTGGTGGCGTCGTCTTCGACTACAAGCAGCTTCATTTCGTCGGTTCCAATGCGATTTGCCCCCGGGATACCTGATATAGGGCTCGTGAACAGCTGTGCCGCGCAAGTTTACAGATTTGTATACGCCGTTGAAACGCATTGTAACAATGAGCTGCCATTTGGGTGTCATCACTGAAGAATTAAGGAAACAAGCATGACATCTCTTACAAAGTTAAAATCTCCCAGCCGCGTGGCACCTTTTGTTTTGGCCGCAGCCTTAGCGTCGACTTCTATCGCAACGTTGGCTCCTACCACGGCACTGGCTGTACCTGCGGGCGGATACGCCGACTTGGTCGAAACCATTTCACCGTCGGTAGTATTCATTGAGGTATCGGGGACCACGACCCAAGCAGCACCTCAATTGGATATGCCCCAAGGCATGCCGGAAGAATTACGCAAGCGCTTTGAGCAGATGATGCCCCAAAGCCAAGCTCAGCCACAGCCAGTACAAGGGTTGGGGTCGGGTTTCATTGTCTCCAAGGATGGACAAATCGTTACCAATAACCACGTCGTTGAAGGTGCTGACAGCGTAAAGGTAAAGCTTTCCGATGGGCGCAGCTTTGATGCCACCGTGGTGGGCAGCGACCGCATGACCGACATTGCCCTGCTCAAGATCGAAGCCGACGTAGAATTGCCCGCTGTAAAGTTTGGTTCGTCTGACGCTATGCGCGTCGGTGACGAAGTAGTCGCGATGGGCAACCCCTTTGGTCTGGGCGGTACCGTGACAACCGGCATCGTCTCGGCCAAGTCCCGCAATATCAATTCCGGGCCTTATGATGACTTCATTCAAACCGATGCAGCGATCAACCGTGGTAACTCGGGTGGGCCACTGTTCAACAATGCTGGCGAAGTGATTGGTGTAAATACAGCGATCTTGTCGCCAGGTGGTGGTTCGGTAGGGATCGGTTTCTCGGTGCCGTCTGACCTTGTGCAAAAGATCGTTGCTGATCTGGCCGACGACGGCACGATCACACGCGGTTGGCTCGGCGTTCAAATTCGCCCGATGACCGATGAAGTTGCGCAGGTCTTGGGCTATGGCACGCCAAAAGGCGCGGTAATTGAAGCCGTTGGCGACGATAGCCCCGCGAAGAAGGCCGGTCTTGAGCAGGGTGACATCATCTTGTCCTTTGACGGCAATGATATCACTGAATTGCGTGACCTGACCCGTGCCGTTGCCGAAACAAAACCGGATGCCAAAGCGGATGTTATTGTCTTGCACAAAGGCAAGGAAGTCACCCGCGCTGTTACAATCGGAACGTTGGCAGCCAAAGACGCTTAACACCCCTTCCAGCGGGCCTACCCTCGACCCGACTGGATCAAACCCTGGTGCGCCCCCCAGTTGCGCCAGGGTTAGCCCGCCGATACGCGATGCGGCCCGCATGTCCCGGTGACGGGGAGTCTACCGGGACATGCTTGGTTGCAAATTTACTGTGTTAAACCGTGGCTTCGAAAAGCTTTCGCAGGTTTTCCGTGGTCAATGTCACTGGGTTGCCACCGCATGACGGATCTTCCAACGCCATGGCCACCATGTCGTCTACTCGGTCTGCTGTTACGCCCATATCGGACAGCTTGCGCGGTATCGCGAAGCTGTCGTTGAACTCCTGCACGAAGCTGCGGAACCCTTCATAGCCGCCGTCGATCCGCAGATACCCCGCAGCGCGGTCGAACCGTTCGCGGATCACGCTTTCGTTCAAGTCCAGTACAGCAGGCATGCACACCGCGTTTGTGGTGCCGTGATGGGTGTTGAAGACTGCACCGATTGGATGGCTCATTGCGTGAATGGCCCCCAAACCCTTCTGGAACGCCGTCGCCCCCATCGCAGCCGCTGACATCATCTGTGCGCGGGCTTCGATATCGGAGCCGTCTGCATACGCGCGTGGCAGATAATCAATGACCAAACGCATGCCCTCTAGCGCGATACCCTGCGACATCGGATGATAATGCGGAGAGCTGAACGCTTCGACACAATGGGCGAACGCATCAAGACCAGTGCCTGCTGTAATGTGTTTCGGCATTCCCACGGTCAGCTCAGGATCGCAAATCACGACCGTGGGCAGAACCTTGGGATGGAATATGATTTTCTTAACGTGGGTCTGTGAATTGGTTAGAACCGAGGCTCGCCCGACTTCCGAACCCGTTCCCGCCGTGGTCGGCACAGCGATGATCGGCGCAATGGCATCTGCGTCGGCACGCGTCCACCAATCGCCAACGTCCTCATAATCCCAAACTCCGCGCGCCTGCCCCGCCATAAAGGCGACCATCTTACCCAAATCAAGACCAGAGCCGCCACCAAAAGCGATCACGCCGTCGTGGCCGCCTTCGCGATAGACTTTTAGACCTGCTTCAAGGTTAATTTCAGTCGGGTTGGCGTCGACTTCGGAAAACATCGCGCGGCCAAATCCGGCGGCATCCATCAGATCAAGCGTGCGTATGGTGATCTCCATCGGCGCTAGACCCTTATCGGTGACCAGCAGCGGTTTCTTAATGCCTGCGGCAACGCAGGCCTCGCCAATTTCGGAAATACGGCCCGCGCCAAAACGGATAGCAGTGGGATAGGACCAGTTGTTTTTCAGTGCCATAAGGATCAAGCCTTTTTCAGATGGTAAGATTTTGGACGCGTGAGCGCCTGATAGCCAAGCTCGGACAGGCCCGCGCCCTGCCCTGTATCCTTGCAGCCCGTCCAGCACAGGGCGGGATCAAGGTAATCGCAGCGATTCATAAACACTGTGCCGGTTTCAAGCCGCGCCCCGATGTCATCAGCAGCCTCGGCATCTTTGGTAAAGATCGCAGCGGTCAGACCGAATTGGCAGTCGTTCATCAAAGCGATCGCTTCGGCGTCGTCTCTGACGGACATGATGCCGACGACTGGACCAAAGCTTTCGTCACGCATCACGCGCATATCATGGGTCACGTTCGTTAGGACTTGCGGCGTCAGATAGGCCCCGTCGTCATCTTCGGCAAAGGGTTCGATCAGCGCAGTTGCCCCCGCGGCCACGGCCTCATCGATCTGGGCGCGGACTTCCCTCGCAAAACGGACATTCGCCATGGGACCAATCGTCGTATCGGCCTCAAGCGGGTTGCCGAGTTTCAACGCGTTCACCCACGCGACGGCCTTTTCGACAAAGGCGTCATAGAGGCTTTCGTGCACATAGATCCGTTCGATACCGCAGCAACATTGGCCTGCGTTGAACATCGCGCCATCCATGAGCCCGTCAACTGCCGCATCAACATCGGCATCTGCCCGCACATAGCCAGGGTCTTTGCCGCCCAGTTCTGTTGCCACGGGAGTAAAGGTGCCCGCTGCCGCGATTTCCATTGCCTTGCCACCCCCCACAGATCCGGTGAAGTTTACAAAACCGAACTGACGCTCCGCGATCAAAGCCGAGGTCGTATTATGGTCAAGAAACACGTTCTGGAACACGTCGTTTGGAATGCCCGCCGCGTGAAACGCTTCTGCCAACCGTTCGCCCACTTGCAACGTCTGGGTGGCGTGCTTCAACACCACGGTGTTGCCCGCGATCAAAGCGGGTGCCACCGTGTTGATCGCTGTCATATAGGGGTAGTTCCACGGGGCCACGACCAGCACGACACCGCGCGCCTCACGAGTGATTTTGCGGATGGCTTTGTCACTGTCTTCGATAACCCTAGGGGCCAACGCTTTTTCGGCGATATCGGCCATATAATTCCCACGCTCGGCAAAGCCGTTAAACTCGCCGCCATACCGCACCGGGCGGCCCATTTGATGCGCCAGTTCTACCGCCATGCGGTCCGTGGTCTTGCCCACTTCGGCAATCGCGGCGCGCACCAGATCAACGCGCTCGGTCAATGGACGCGCGGCCCAAACGGACTGCGCCTTCTTCGCGCGGTCGCAAATTGCACGGGCATCGGCGAGCGACAGAACCGGGCGTTCAAGATACACCGATCCGTCAATCGGTGAGATACATTTAAGAGTATTGGTCATAATTTATGCTCGCTCAAATCCGCGGTTGATTTCCCAGTCGGTCACGACCTTGTCGTATTCCTCCTGCTCCCATTCTGCTGCGC
>DRFG01000241.1 GCA_011050655.1 Roseobacter sp. | reverse complement strand
TCTGGAAGCTGTACCAAATTCGGCAGCGTACTGAATCATTGCCTGATTTTGCGCCGAAGCTGAACGTTGCGCGCCCGCTTCCGTGTTTTCGCGGAATACTTCGGCCGTGTCGCGCACGATGTTTCCGCCGCCGCCAAACACCAGCCCCAAGATTCTTTCGATCATCCCCATGCCGCGACCCTCTTTTGAAATTCGCCTTGGCTAAGATGATATTTTGGCGTGATAAATTCTTCTGCTCGTCGGATCCAGCCGCCCTTTTTCCCGCTATTGGTCCGGGCGTATTTTCGGCTTGGCGGGCGTCTGTCGGCAAGATTGAAATAATAATTCCGTCTGGCTATGCCGTAGGCATCTACCATCTGAGTTGGTGCTTTTTCGTAAGCGGCAAATGCTGCGGCAAATGACTGCGGCCCCAGCACGCCATCCACGACCACTTGAAACCCCATCTGACCCAGCAGACGCTGAAGGATTTTTACCGCGTTAGATCCAGCGTTCACATACATGTCAAATACGCTTGGCTGTAACGCTTGGGGCAAACCAGAGATCGACGGGCCATCAAAGTAATATTTGATAAATACGTCGATGGCCTGTTCCTGTGTCACCTTTTTCACGTCACGCAGATCGACTTTGCCGTCTTTGTTCAAATCCATCCCAAGCCGACGCAAAGTATGAATGGTGACGCCAAACTTCGTCGCTCCTCCCGGATCATCGGGGTCATTTACAAAGCCCCCCTCGCGGACGACGATTGATTTAGCAATGTCTCGGACGGTCTGCATTCAAAGCCCCTTACGCGGTTGTTTCGCGTCTAGCTTGGGACCTAGTTGGTTAACACAAAACGATTGCTCCGTTCGCATTACCCTTCGGGAGCAACATACACACCTTGTGCCTTAAGCGCGTCTACAACCTCTTTTGGCATATAGGTTTCGTCATGTTTCGCAAGTATTTCAGTGGCTTCGAACGTTCCGTTGATGTAGCGCCCTGTGCCGATCATGCCTTGCTTTTCTTCAAACAGATCAGGAAGGACGCCGGTGTAGACTACGGGAACGACTGCTCCACCATCGGTTACGGAAAAGCGTATCGTCTTGCCATCGCTGCGCACCAGCGATCCTTCTTCGACCAAACCGCCAATGCGGAATACCTCGCTCGGACCCGGAGGCTCTGCGATCACTTGGCTGGGTGCGCGGAAAAAATTAATTCCGTCGCGCAAGGCGTATCCGATCAATGCCGTAGACACGACCAACGCCACGACGGCTACACTAATAATCTGAATGCGCCGCTGCTTTTTTAAACTTTTCATGCAACCTCAAGGGAAAAGCGGGGCCATCATCAGCCCCTCGGTTTCATCGAGACCTAACATTAGATTAGCATTTTGTAACGCCTGCCCGCTAGACCCTTTTGTCAGATTGTCCAATGCGGCGACAATGATGGTCCGGCCTTCGATACGGTCTGCTACAACGCCGATATGGCAGTAATTCGACCCGCGTATGTGGCGCGTACTGGGGGTTTCGCCCATTGGCAGCAACTGAATGAACGGCTCAGCCTCATACGCAACCCTAAAGGTGTCATGAATAATCTGTGCATCGCCTTTGACATAGACGGTTGCAAGGATACCGCGGTTCGCCGGAATGAGATGAGGCGTGAACTGCACCTTCACAGGCCGCCCCGCTATCGCCGAAAATTCTTGATCGAATTCGCCAAGATGCCGGTGGGTGCCGCCTACGGAATAAGCGTGGTAGCCTTCGGATAATTCGGCGTGCAGCAGGTTTTCTTTCAGCGACCGACCCGCACCGGAAACAGCGCATTTAAGATCCAAAATGATGTCATCAAGGTCTATCACCGCCTTTTCGATCAGTGGACGTAGCGCAAACTGACCGGTGGCTGCATTACATCCCGTTCCCGCCACCAGACGTGCCTGCTTGATCTCGGACCGATAGAATTCTGTCAGCCCGTATACGGCTTCTTTTTGTTGTTCCACGGCGGCATGCTTGTTGCCATACCACTTGGTATAGGCTTCGGGGTCACGCAGCCTAAAATCCGCAGACAGGTCGACGATCTTCAAATCTTTTGGCAAGCCGGCGATAACCTCTTGGCTCGTTTTGTGCGGTAATGCGCAAAAGCACAGGTCGATATCGGCAAAGTCGATCTCGTCAATTGTGATAAGCGCGGGCAAGTCTAGATGACGCAGGTGCGGGAATACGTCGGCCATCTTCTGGCCGGCCTTTGAATTAGCGGCCAAAGCCTTGATCTGCATATTGGGGTGGTTCGCAATTAACCGGATCAATTCCGCCCCTGTGTATCCAGAGGCACCAAGTATGGCGATGTTATGGGTCATGTCGGGTTCCATTCGGAATAACTGAAGTAAAGGTTAGGCGGCCTGAAATGTCAGCGGTCGTCGCAAGAATTGCGTCGCGCGACTGCTGACCTTCTTGGGATCACCGGTCGTTAGAAATGCCGCCTCTCCGTTGCCCAACATCTTGGGGTGGCGGTGTAAATAATCGCTCAGACTGCGGGCGACCAAATTAGCTTGGCTGAATACCTTCACGTCCGCACCAAGCGCGTCTTGGAAGGTTTCCTGCATCAGCGGGTAATGCGTGCATCCCAGAATTGCGGCTTCCGGGAGAGGCATCTTGCGTTTTAGCGCGTCGACATGACTGCGCACCAAAGCTTCCGCAAGTATAAAATCCCCATCTTCGATCGCGTCAACGACACCACCACAAGCCTGTGCTTCGACATCCACACCGATTGCACGAAACGCCAATTCGCGCTGGAAAGCGCGGCTGGCAACAGTAGCAGGGGTCGCGAACAACGCCACATGTTTAAGGTCGACCTCCCTTGGGGGGGAATTGTCACCCCAGTGCCGTTCGGTCATGGCTTCTATCAATGGGACAAACACACCCAAAACGCGTTTATCAGACGGTACCCAGTTTTCCTGCATCCGGCGCAGCGCCGCCGCTGATGCGGTATTGCACGCCAAGATCACCAGATCGCACCCGGCGTCGAACAATCGCTGGGTCGCTGCAATGGTCAGATTATAGATATCATCTGCATTTCGTACGCCATAAGGCGCATGCGCACTGTCAGCCAAATAAACGAAATCAACCTCAGGCAACTGCGTCTGTACAGCATCCCATACGGTCAGCCCACCTAGTCCTGAATCAAAAATACCAACTGCCATGTCACCTTGCCGTCACCTGTCGGCACGATGCCGAGCTAGAATTCAAGCCCCAAACCGAATGATTTCGTGGGCCTTGGTGACAACTCATACGTGGCTTTGCGTAGGAAATCCATCATCGCTTTTGCGTCTTTTGCCAGCGGGTTCAGCACATTCCTGCCGATCGGCTCGCCAATGACGACACGCACAGGCGCGTCGACCCGTTTGCTGAATTGCCGAACAAGTAAACCCATGCGCAAGGTATGATTAAGATGGCTGGCAATTTGGAATAACCGGCTGGTATGGCCATCAAAGTAGACAGGAACGACCACAGCACTTGACTTTGCGATCATCCTGGCGGTGAAGCCGCGCCAACGCGGATCCATCGGTTCGGAAAACGGGCGCGCGGCTGTGCTAACCGTGCCACCAGGAAAAACGCCAATTGCGCCGCCCTGCGTTAGATGATCCAGCGCCTTCTTACGCGTATGCAGGTTCATCGCCAGCGCGGGCTTGTCACCGTCAAAGCTGATCGGCAACAACTTATCGCTCAGCTCCGGTACCTTGTTGAATACTGAATGAGCGATGATTTTAAAATCATCACGTCTGTGCGACAAAATCCGACCCATCATCAACCCGTCCAGAATACCGTACGGGTGGTTCGCCATCACGATCACGGATCCCGTGCGGGGTATGTGGTTCAGGCTTCCAGCTTCAACTTGCAAAGACAAACCGTAGCGGCGCGCCATCACTTCGAAAAAGCCTTGCCCCTGTGCCACCTCGGCATCATAGCCGGCCGCCCGTTTTATCAGTTCCAAACGACCGGTACTATTTTCCATTAGTCGAATAAAAGCCCTGCCCGAACGGGTCTTTGAGGTATGAGCATAGCTTAAATCCTGCAGGGTAAAGCAGTTTGAAGGCGACAATGCAGTTTCCTCTATGGGCGGTTGTTCACCACAGCCCTTATCGCATCTTCATGACGCAGGCGTGACATATCCCATCATTCTGCCGCTTTTGCAGTATGCGACCCTCCTGCTCTGATCGTAACCAAAAGCTCTTCGCGACGCTTCGCAGCCTTGGTTTCATTTGCCTGTTTTACCGGTCCAAAGCCTCGGATTTGTAAGGGTAGTTCGGCCAGTGCAATGATCGCATCGCGGGTGGCATCGGTAAGCTGGGGCAATACTTCTTTCATGTCCGTCTCATATTGCCTGATCAAGGACCGTTCCATCTTCCGCTCATTCGTACGACCAAACGGGTCGAACGGGGTTCCTCGCAGGAACTTCATCCGCGAAAGAACACCCAGCGGTCTTTCTAGCCATTCTCCGAAAGACCGTTTTATTGGTCGTCCATCGGAACCCGTTTTCGACAAAATTGGAGGAGCAAGGTTAAATGTCATCTTGGGGTTACCATCGAATTCTTGCGCGACTTTTTCACGAGTAGACTTCAGCAAGCGGGCGACCTCGTATTCATCCTTGTAAGACAATAGCTTGTGATAACCCAAGGCGACGGCTGCCTTCAAACGGGCGTCGTCAATATCATCCACCAAAGCGCCGTAGCGTCTGGCAAGCCCCTTGCCCTGATACGCAATCAGGTGATTTTTGCGAAAGTCTATCTTGTCCTCAAGCGATTTAGGCATCTCGATGATATTGGGGGACACTACTTTGGCGGCATCTTCGGGATACAACACGGCCCAGCGGCCCAGTTCAAACGCGCGCAGATTGCGTTCAACAGCCGCGCCATTCAATTTGATGGCCTCTTGCAAGCTGTCCAAAGACAGCGGGATCAGCCCCCTTTGCCACGCAGCCCCAAAGATCATCATGTTAGAATAGATCGAATCGCCCAGAGTTTCCTTCGCAAGATCGGATGCATCAAACAAGGCCACGTCATCCTTGAGCCGCGCTTCCAAAGCCAGAGTGAGCCTATCGTAGGGCATCTGGAATTCTGTATCGCGGGTAAAATCGCCGGTGATAATCTGATGCGAGTTCACCACAGCGCCGGTACGCCCAGCGCGGGTCAGACCTAGGGTCTTGGTACCCGCCGAAACGACCAAATCGCCGCCGATCAGGGCATCTGCCTCGCCGGTGGCTACACGAATGGCGCTGATATCTTCGGGACGATTGGCAATTCGGCAATGGATATGCACAGCCCCACCCTTTTGGGCAAGCCCGGCCATTTCCATCATCCCTGCCCCTTTACCGTCAAGCTGAGCAGCCTGAGCCAACACAGCGCCGATGGTGACGACACCCGTCCCGCCTACACCTGTAATGATCACGTTATGCGTCCCGCTGATTACAGGCAGCGTCGGCATGGGAAGGTCTGGAATTTTGACTTCAGTTGTCGGATCTTTGCGGATTTTAGCGCCTTCCAACGTTACGAATGACGGACAAAACCCTTTGAGACAGGAAAAATCTTTGTTGCACGACGACTGATCAATTGCGCGTTTGCGCCCTAGTTCGGTATCTGCCGGCACGATTGAAACGCAATTTGATTGAACACCGCAGTCACCACAGCCTTCGCAGACATCGGTGTTGATAAAGACCCGCTTATCGGGGTCCGGGAAAAGTCCGCGCTTGCGACGACGGCGTTTTTCCGCGGCGCAGGTCTGAATATAGACGATAGCACTGACGCCTTTATGCTGGGTGAAATTCTTCTGAACAGTTTGTAGTTCAGCCCTTTCGTATAAAGGCACGCCATTAAAAGCGTTCTTATCGACGTCCTCTTTTTCATCATAGACGACGGCGATGTTCTCTACCTCCATCGCCTTGAGCTCCGCAACTATACGCGGCGCGTCCAGATCGCCCTCGTTATGCTGGCCGCCGGTCATGGCGACCGCATCATTGTAAAGGATTTTATAGGTGATGTTGGTCCGCGCTGCTACAGCGGCCCGGATCGCCTGAATGCCCGAATGGTTATAGGTACCGTCCCCGAGGTTCTGGAACACATGATTGCGCTTTGAAAAATGCGACTCACCGATCCAGTTGGCTCCTTCACCGCCCATATGGGTATAACCGGTGGTCTCCCGGTCCATCCACTGCACCATGTAGTGACATCCGATACCCGCATAGGCACGACTGCCTTCGGGTAACTTCGTTGACGAATTATGAGGACAGCCAGAACAGAAGTATGGGGTGCGCGCAGCGATGTCCTCTGCGTTATCCGCACGGCGTGCCGTATCAAGCGATTCCATTCCCGCCTTGATACCATCGGTATTTCGACCTTCTTCGATAAGTATACCGCCCAGCTTTTCGGCTATCCATACCGGGTCTAATGCCGCCCGGGTCGGGAACAGTTCCTCGCCATGTTCCAAGCCAGCTCCCCCCCCCTTATGCCAGCCATAGACGCGACGGTGAGTATCGGAAAACAGTGCCTCTTTAATCTGGATTTCGATAAGCTTACGTTTCTCCTCGACGACCACGACCAGGTCGAGGCCTTCGGCCCAAGCGTGGAAGCCTCTCATGTCCAGCGGGAAGGTCTGTCCAACTTTGTAAAGGGTGATCCCCAGCCGTTCGGCCTCGTTCTCATCGATGTTAAGCAGGCTCATCGCGTGAACCAAATCCAGCCAGTTCTTACCAGCGGCCACGAAACCGATCTTCGCACCGGGTTTACCCCACATGCGTTTGTCCATTTTGTTAGCATGGCTATATTCTTCAGCCGCAAAGCGCTTGTGGTCGATCATCCGCGCTTCTTGGAGATGGGGGGTGTCAATCAGCCTAATATTCAACCCGCCCTCGGGCATGGTGTATGTCGGCGTTACCAGCTGCATCCGGTGAGGGTCACCATCAACCACCGACGTCGCTTCTACGGTATCCTTCATAGTCTTCAATCCGACCCACAGACCCGAGAACCGCGATAGCCCCCAACCGTAGATGCCGTAATCCATGATCTCTTGAACGCCCGCCGGACTGACGATCGGCATATAAGCGTCCATCATCGCCCATTCGGATTGATGCAAGACCGTTGAGGATTCGCCAGTATGGTCATCCCCCATTGCCATCAACACACCACCATGTGCCGACGATCCGGCCATGTTGGCATGCCGCATCACGTCGCCCGACCGATCCACTCCGGGGCCCTTGCCGTACCACAAGCCGAACACACCGTCGTATTTACCCTCGCCGCGCAGTTCCGCCTGCTGGGTACCCCAAAGCGCGGTTGCGGCAAGGTCTTCGTTCAATCCCGCTTCGAAAATCACGTCATATGCGGCCAAAGACTTGGCCGCCCGTTCCATCTGCAAATCAACTGCACCAAGAGGCGACCCTCGATAACCAGTCACGTACCCGGCGGTGTTCAACCCTGCTGCGCGATCCCGGGCTTTTTGCATCATCATCATTCGGACCAACGCCTGCGTGCCGTTTAACAGCACCGGAGACTTTTCAAGGTCAAAGCGATCATTCAGTGAAATCTTCTGCGTACCCATGGCGCGTCCTCCCGTACGAGCAATCAATAGCGACTGCGTAATACTAGGTCACAACGGCTGACCTGTCTAGCGTTGTATACTCGCCCTCGCCCAAGTTACTTTAGAAATAAGGCTTCTATGGTAGCGCGCAATATGAGAGCGCCTATTTATTGCGGCTAAACGTGACGCAGACTTGTTTTTGGTCAATAATAAGCGCAGACACGGTTGTTCATGCGAAAAGCGTCACAGTGGGAAAAGGTGGTCCTCATGGATTGGGACAAGCTCAGGATATTTCATGCCGTTGCGGACGCAGGCAGCCTGACTCATGCTGGGGACAAGCTGAACCTGTCGCAATCGGCAGTGAGCCGGCAGATCCGTGGGCTTGAAGAACAGCTGAACACCAACCTTTTCCACCGCCATGCCCGCGGCCTGATATTGACCGAGCAGGGTGAACTGTTGTTCGACGCCACCGTTGCTATGACCAAGCGGCTTGATACCGCTGCGGCCCGTATCCGCGACAGCGAAGAAGAGGTCTTTGGCGAATTGCGTGTTACGACGACCACAGGGTTTGGAACGCTTTGGCTAGCGCCACGATTGACCAAGTTGTACGAGAAATACCCGGACCTAAGAGTGGACCTGATGTTAGAGGAGCGCGTATTGGACTTGCCGATGCGCGAGGCTGACGTTGCGATCCGCATGAAAGAACCGTCCCAAGCTGATCTGGTTCGCAAGAAATTGATGATGATCAAGATGTGCATGTACGCTTCACCGGCATACCTGGCAGCCAATGGCATACCGCAACGGCTTGAGGACATATCCGAACATCGGTTGATCTGCCAAAACACCGACAGCAACCAAGTCAATGCAGGTTTACAGCTGGTCCAACAGCTAATGATGTACGATGTCCGGTCAATGCTGACAGTGAACAACTATTTCGGCGTGCTTCAGGCTGTCATCAATAACCTGGGGATCGGGGTGCTTCCGGATTATCTGATTCAGGACTTCCCAGAGCTGGTACAGGTGCTTCCCGATACCGAATCTGCCGACGTGCCAGTTTTCCTTGCCTACCCCGAAGAATTACGTGCCTCAAAAAGGGTCGCGGCGTTCAAGGATTTTGTCCAAGACGAGATTATCACCCATCGAAAGCTGCTTCGCGAGAAGGCAAACGTCTGAGCCATGCGAAAAACGCATAGCGGGCATGCTCATTTTATTCAATTCCTGTCTTGATCCATGCACAGCTGCCACCTAATTGGGCAGTATGAAGACGGACGCCTTACGGCTGTCTCTTCATACCTCCCTGTTGGACTTGGCCGAGCTTCGTGCTCGGCCTTTTTTTTCGACTATTTTGCTTAAGTCCCTTTGGTCTTTTCCCCGCGCCGCGCTTGATCTAAGAGTACGCCCAAATTGCTAGGGAAATATGTGCATCATGACCGAACCAGCCATCACCCAAGATTTGATTTCCAGCCATGGGATAAACGCCGACGAGTATCAACGGATTCTTGATATCATAGGGCGCGAACCAAGCTTTACCGAATTGGGCATCTTTTCGGCCATGTGGAATGAACATTGCTCGTACAAATCCTCCAAGAAATGGTTGCGCACCTTGCCGACAACAGGTCCGCAAGTCATCTGTGGCCCCGGAGAGAACGCAGGTATCGTCGACATCGGTGACGGTCAGGCGCTGGTGTTCAAAATGGAAAGCCACAACCACCCTTCGTATATCGAGCCTTATCAAGGTGCGGCAACTGGCGTTGGCGGCATTTTGCGTGACGTATTTACAATGGGTGCCCGTCCTATCGCGGCGATGAACTCACTCAGCTTTGGGTCCCCTGACCACCGCAAGACCCGTCAGTTGGTTCATGGTGTGGTGTCAGGTGTGGGGGGCTACGGCAATTGTTTCGGCGTTCCCACCGTTGGCGGCGAAGTCCGCTTTGACACAGCCTATGACGGCAACTGCCTTGTAAACGCTTTCGCTGCCGGTCTGGCCGACACTGACAAGATCTTCTATTCGGCGGCGTCAGGTGTGGGTATGCCCGTGGTGTATTTGGGTGCAAAGACCGGCCGTGACGGTGTAGGCGGCGCAACGATGGCATCCGCCGAATTCGACGACACCATCGAAGACAAGCGCCCCACCGTTCAGGTGGGTGACCCTTTTACCGAAAAGCGTCTGATGGAAGCAACGCTGGAGCTTATGGCAACCGGTGCTGTAATTTCTATTCAGGATATGGGGGCCGCAGGGCTGACTTGTTCTGCGGTGGAAATGGGCGACAAGGGCAATCTAGGTGTCCGGCTCGATCTTGAAAAGGTACCGACACGCGAACATGCAATGACCGCTTACGAAATGATGCTGTCGGAATCGCAAGAGCGGATGTTGATGGTCTTGCGCCCAGAGCTTGAGGCCCAGGCCAAAGCCGTTTTTGATAAATGGGACCTCGACTTTGCCATCGTCGGTGAAACTATTGCCGAAGACCGGTTCGTGATCATGCATAACGGCGAACTCAAAGCCGACCTGCCACTCAAGGCCTTATCTGGCAACGCCCCGGAATATGATCGGCCTTGGATCGAAACCCCCGCTGTCACGCCGTTGTCGGATGTTCCTGGAATTGACCCAATCGATGGGCTTCAGGCGCTGATCTCAAGCCCCAATTACGCATCGAAAGCGTGGGTCTACGAGCAGTACGACACTATGGTCATGGGTGATAGCGCTCGGACCCCTGGTCTGGGGTCGGGTATCGTGCGGATTCATGGTACCGACAAGGCAATCGCCTTCACTTCCGACGTGACGCCGCGCTATGTAAAGGCCAACCCCTATGAAGGCGGCAAGCAAGCCGTGGCCGAAGCTTATCGCAACCTGTGCGCTGTAGGTGCCCTGCCCTTGGCAACGACCGACAACCTGAACTTCGGTAACCCCGAAAAACCCGAGATCATGGGCCAATTCGTCGGGGCGTTGAAAGGCATAGGCGAAGCGGTGTCGGCACTGGATATGCCCATCGTGTCCGGCAACGTGTCGCTTTACAATGAAACCGACGGTGCTGGTATCCTTCCCACCCCCACCATTGGGGCCGTAGGCCTGCTGACACATACCGACCAAATAATCGGCAAAGAAGTGCGTGAGGGCCACGTAGCGTTGGTTCTAGGTGCAACCAAAGGCCATCTCGGGCAATCCGCCCTTCTGCTCGAGGTATTTGGTCGTCGTGATGGGGACGCGCCTCATGTCGATCTTGCCTTGGAAAAAGCCCACGGAACGTTTATCCGCGAAAACCGCGAGCTGATCAAAGCCTGCACCGACTTGTCGGACGGCGGCCTTGCGCTGGCCGCCTTTGAACTGGCAGAAGAAGCCGGAGTCGGCGTAATCCTCGATTCAGGTGACACGCAGGTATTGTTCGGAGAGGATCAGGCGCGCTATCTGATCGCATGCAACTTCGATCAGGCCGAAGCGCTGATGGTCCTTGCACAAAATGCGGGGCTGCACTTGGAAGCCGTCGGAAAGTTTGGCGGGGATCAGGTCAACTTTGGTGGCGTCAAAGCACCATTGGCGGAAATGTCAGCTACTTATCGCGGCGCTTTCGAAAAAACTTTTGCTTGAGGGCTAGTCGTCCATCATTGCCATAAGCCGCGTTTTCTCGCCCAGATCATCCGGGCGGGAGATCACACCGGAGAGTTCTTCAAGCGAAGCAATCG
>DRFG01000240.1 GCA_011050655.1 Roseobacter sp. | reverse complement strand
TAGGGAGGGAAAGTCGGTGACTGACACACCTATTATCAACGATACAACAGAACGCATTGAACTGACCTATCGCACAACCGGGGCGCCGATCGGCGCGCCTGAATACACCGTACAGCTGGATTATTTGGTGATCGCCTGCGAACCAAACGCGCTTTGCGACCGTTGTGATTATTCGCCGCTCGAAAAAACCATTTTCGGCAAGTTCGAAAACTTTACCTTTCACACGACACTTTTGAAAGTGAAGGTAAACAAAGAAAACCCCGCGCATTACGGTGTCATTTTCGCGCCTTCAATTCTGGAAACAATGTCGGGCAAGGTCTACGGTTATCGAAACGAAACCGCAAAGGCCTTAAGCGCGGGCACCGAAAACCCGATTGACACGGCAGAGCCGCACTTAAAAGCCGACTCCATCGACCCTGCGGTCGCTGCGGCAAACGAATTGGCCTATAACTACGTCACTGTATACCAGATCGTCAGAACAAAAGACGCCCCATCAGACCCATCAAAGTTCAAGCAGTGGATCGACGAGCTGATGCGTCAAGGGTTAAGCGACGACGTGAACTGGTGCTATGGTACCGATTTCGAGATCCTTGATCACGTCACGACCCCCTATTTTGATCACTTTACGGATGCCGATCTAAAGAACTATCTGCCTTGGAAATACCTAGGAATTCAGGGGAAACGAAACACAATATTCGTCCATGCGTCGACCTGTTTCGAGTCGGTTCTGGATATTTACCAGTATATACAAATGCTGTTGACAGATGATGCGAACAAGATTGGCCTTCCCACAGATAAGACAGCCGCCATTGGCATTTTGGGCGCGGGTCCCAGCGGGCTGATGTTCGGCAGTGTCTTGCGAGACATGGAATACACCAATGTTACGATTTACGAAAAATCGGGGCGTATTGGGGGTAAAACCCACACGATAAAAAAGCTGCAAATGCGGAAAGACGGCTCAGAACTCAACGTCATTTGCGAGCTGGGCACCTGTTACTTGTCACCGGCCTATGACCATTTTGTCAAAGATATGAGCCGGTTTCGCCAAGGCAACGACCGGATTGGCTTCGGCGGTGCCGGGGGAATGTTTCGCGGAATAATGACCAAAGATCAGCTTGGCCCTGATCCGAATCCCCACGGGGTAATCCCCTATGGCGCATATATTATTCGCAAGGCTGCGATGGAATTAGGCGCGCCCGATGCCCCGCCCCAGAAAATTATCAGCACAATGGAGCGGGATCTCACCCGGTATATCGCACTGCGCGAAGAGCTGTTGGGTCACCACACACCAATGCCGATGGTACCGCCCAGAAAATTGTTCAACGAGAAATCCTCGCAAAGCTTTCTGGATTTTTTGAGCGAGGAGCGGCCCGACGGCGGCAATTTAACGTCGCTGATCGGACTGCTGCAATACGGGTATTCGGTTCAGGGCTATGGAACATTGAAAAATATACCCGCCTATTATGGCCTGATCTGGGTTTCCACGAGGGTTGCCGAGGCGATTATTGACGCCTTCAAAGACCCTAAGATCAATGTCGTTACAGCTTGGTCAGAAGGCTGGGGCAATCTATGGGAGCAAATGGCCACGCCAAGACCGGATACCGGACTTACACCTTTGAACGTCCAATTTTCTGTTGATACCGTAAGCATAGTTAGACCGTCTTGATACGGCGCTACCCATGTAATGATTTCGATCCAATGTGCTTGAGCCCAAGCAAAAAAGGAATCTGATGGAAAGGCGATTTACCACAATTGTAGCGGCTGACATGGTTGGCTATTCGCGACTGGTTGCGGCTGATGAGGTCTCGGCCATTGATCGGTTTCGTCTTGTCCGCCAAGAGGTGATCGTTCCCGCGATAGAGGATGCCGGTGGTCGGATCATTAAAACCATGGGCGACGGGATGCTGATCGAATTTGCATCCTCGCATGTTGCGCTGGCCGCCGCGTTGGATGTGCAGCGGAAAATGCACAAACGCGAGGGGCGCCGGCCCGAGTCCGAACAGCTTAGATTTCGGATCGGCATCAATTCGGGCGACGCGATCATAGATGGCGATGACCTGCTAGGTGACGTCGTGAACATTGCGGCACGTCTGGAAAGCCTGGCACCGCCTGGTGGTATTTGTCTTTCAGATGCCGCCCGCGACCTAATCCCCCCCGAATTCGCTGCGGATTTCCGTGAGCTGGGTCTGCAATATGTGAAAAACATGCCGGCCCCCGTCGGGGTGTGGAACGTCAAAGTCGAAGGCGTTCATGCCGAACCAGACACACCGGCAAAACGCAGCGAACGTCCGTCAGTCGCGGTTCTTGCCTTTGAAAACCAGTCATCTGACCCGGAACAGGATTTTCTGGCCGATGGCATCGCGGCGGATGTGACTACCGAACTGGCGCGGTTTCGATCGTTGTTTGTTATCGCACGTAACACGGCCTTTTCTTACAAGGGCACCCAAACGGATGTCCGCCAAATTGCGCATGAACTGGGTGTATCTTACGTGATCGAAGGCAGCGTCAGGCGCAGTGGGGCGCGGATTCGCGTGGCTGTCACGCTGATCCACGCCAAAATGGGCGCGACCTTGTGGTCGCAGACCTGGAACCGAGAAATCAGCGATGTATTCGAGCTTCAGGACGAACTGACCAGAGCGATTGTCAATGCGATCACCCCCGAAATGGGTGCCAATGAACGTGCGCTTTCGCTGCGCAAAGCCACCGATAGCCTGACCGCATGGGAGTTGAGCCAGCGCGGCATGGCCGAATTATATTCTTATACGGCTGACAGCTATCAACGGGCCTTTGAGCTGTTTCACGCAGCGGCGAATGCCGACCCGAATTTCGCGCTGCCGCGGGCGCAACTTGCACGCTGGCACTCTGCCATAGTTGTCATCGGGCGCAGTTCAGACCCGGTCGTTGATCTTATGAAAGGGATAGAGCACGCTAATGCCGCCATCAAACTGGATGACAGGCTGGAAGATGGTCATATCGCAATGGGGTCAATTCTGGGAATGATGCGGCGCGAAGTCGAAGCTTTTCAGGCACTCGACCGCGCCTATGCGCTGAACGACAATAATGCATTCATGTTCCACGCACGCACTTACGTACACCTTTTCCAAGAAGACATAGACTTTGACGGGATGGAAGAGTCAGCCCTTGCCGCCATCGCATTGAACCCGAAAGATCCGATGGCATGGGGGTTTCACTTTATGCTGGCATCGGCGCGTTGGAACCGTGACCCCGAAAACGGGTATCTTGCGGCTCAAGCAGATATCGAGGCCGCTTGTAGCTTTCCGCAAGTTGAATACTTCCCCCTTTTTGTCGGGGCCTATCTATATGTCCGTCTCGGTGATCTGGACCGGGCCAAACATTTCTTGGACCGCGCATTGGAAAAGCGCCCCGATTTAACCAAAGAAAAGTGGCGCACCGCTTTTCCGTTTCCGACGTGGCCAAAAATGGTATCACGGCTAGAGAAAGAACTGGAAGTTTTGGTATCCTTGGGTCTGCCCAGCAATTAAGCCAACGCCAATGCAGGTATCGCGGCCTAGCGTTATCGCAAGGTGCTGAAAACCGCGGGGTCGCGCCAATTGATATGTTTAAGTTTTTTGGCAAAGTTTCTTAGCGTGCGCGGTTTTGCCAAACACTGCCAAGTTTTTGCCCGTACGGGAGTCCGCTTGAATGGCCGACTTGGGGGTCGTCTATTCGATCTATACCGCGCAAACTGGGCCATTGACGACAACGAACAGGCGATCTGTCGCAACACCTTGTTTGAAAATCACATCGCTGTTGGCGCGATTCTCAGTTTCGGGTTGCTTCGCATAAGCTTGGGCGGAGAGTTGGGGTAATATGGTGTGACCAGCCTGTCTTAGACACCATTAATGAAGGCGAACCGCAATGTCGTGTAAAGTCTTGGTAATTTGGCTAGTGGCATACGGTTTGGGGAAAAACGATGACCCCTCGGGTAGCGATGTTCTTTCGAGCTCGACGACGCCGGATGCAATAATTATCGCCACTGGTGGCCATCGGTTACGAACATAAGCCGCCAGCTTAAGACCGTCCATCGTCCCCGGCATATCAATATCCGTAAACAAGATACCAATGTCGTCATGTAGCTCCATCATGGCGATAGCC
>DRFG01000239.1 GCA_011050655.1 Roseobacter sp. | reverse complement strand
CGGCTTCGTCGCAGGTGACGGCGGTGGCTTTCAGGCCGCGTTCCCGTGCGATTGCCACAATATCCGTAAGGTAATATTCCTCTGATGCATTATCATTTCCCACGGCATCAATCAGGTCGAAAAGAAGCTTCGCATTACAGGCAATTACACCGCTATTGCAAAGCGTTATGGATCGCTGTTCATCTGTTGCGTCTTTGAATTCAACAATCCGATCCAGAGTATCGCCCTGCGTGATCAACCGACCGTACCGTGCGGGATCGGCGGCATCAAATCCCAGAACCACAACATCATTATGGGTTAGGGCCTCGCACATTTCCTCAAGAGTTTCGGTCCGTACAAAGGGCGTATCGCCGTATAGCACGATAGCCGTGCCATCAAAGCCTTGCAGCGCTTCGCGGGCCTGACCAACAGCATGGGCGGTGCCAAGCTGTTCTGTCTGAACGACGACTTGCGCGTCCTCGTCAAAGGCCTTGGCGGCAGCACTTACCAGTTCCGCCCCGTGCCCTGCTACTACGACGGTGCGGGCCGGTGACAGGGCGGCACCTGACGCCATCGCGTGCTCCAACAGCGGGGCGTGTGCCACGGAATGCAGCACCTTGGGTAATTCCGATTGCATCCGCGTGCCTTTGCCAGCGGCCAACAGGATCAGCGCAACTTCCATGTGTAATCTCTTTAATCAATTAGTGCAGGCTCTCTTTACCTTGTTGGATGTTTTGCGCAAGGCTATCAACCATCAAAGAACATTTCCGGTTGCAACAACATTCAGCAAAGGAACGCCGATGAAAACGGTAGTATTCGATCTCGACGGGACTTTGGCAGATACCAGTGGTGATTTGATCGCGGCGGCCAATGCCTGTTTTCGCGATATGGGTGAGGGCGATGTGTTGGATATTCGGACAGATGCGGGCACCGCGCTAAAGGGAGGGCGCGCCATGCTGCGCCTCGGGCTCGAGCGTCTTGGCCGTGCCGACGACCAAGCGACGATTGATAAATATTACCCCCTTCTCCTCGAGGCATATGCCCGCGAGATTGACACCCATACCGTGCTTTACCCTGGTGCGATGGCAGCGGTAGAGGCGTTGAAAGCCGCAGGGTATCGCGTGGCGGTCTGCACCAATAAACCCGAGGCACTAGCCCACACATTATTGTCGCGCTTGGGCGTGCGCGATGCCTTTGGCGCTATGGTGGGTGCCGATACGCTGGCGATACGAAAGCCTGACCCGGAACATCTATTTGAAACGGCTCGGCGTGCGGGGGGCGATCCGGCGATGTGCCTGCTGGTCGGTGACACGGATACCGATCGCAAGACCGCCACCGCAGCGGGTGTTCCTTGTGTGTTGGTGTCATTCGGGCCGTCGGGTGCGGATATGGCCGCCCTGATGCCCGACGCCTTGTTGGATGACTATGCCGATCTGCACGACATCGTAGTGCGCCTGATTGGGGCGGCGTAGCGTGTCAGAGGTGTTCAAGGGCAGCTTTACCCAACAAGAACCCATTCCAGAAGACGCCATCGAAGCGGCGGTGGCCGTGATGCGCCACGGTCGCCTGCACCGTTATAATACTACGGGCGACGAGGTGGCAGAGGCAGCATTGCTTGAACAGGAATTCGCGGCCCTGGTTGGCACGAAATATTGTCTTTCCGTGGCATCGGGCGGCTATGCGATCGCTACGGCATTGCGTGCCGTCGGTGTAGGGCACGGCGACCGAGTTTTATCGAATGCATTTACTCTGGCCCCTGTTCCCGGTGCGATCGCAGCAGTAGGCGCTGTGCCGCTCTTGGTTGAGGTGACCGAAAAGCTGGTGATCGATCTTGATGACCTTGCGAACAAGCTAGGCCAGGCGAAGGTCCTGTTGCTCAGCCATATGCGGGGACATATCTGCGATATGGATGCGCTGATGGCGCTTTGTGATGCTGCGGGCGTCACCGTCATCGAGGACTGCGCTCATACAATGGGCGCGGCATGGAGGGGGACACCTTCGGGGCGCCATGGGGCGGTCGGGTGCTATTCGTGCCAGACATACAAACATGTGAACGCAGGAGAGGGGGGGCTGTTGGTAACCGACGATCCGGAAATCGCGGCGCGTGCGATATTATTGTCGGGCTCTTACATGATGTACGAGCGCCACTTGGCCAGCCCGCCACAAGCGGCGTTTGAAAAGATAAAATATCAAACGCCCAATATCTCGGGCCGAATGGACAATTTACGCGCAGCACTGCTGCGGCCCCAACTTCGGGGCTTGCCAGATCAGGTGGGCCGTTGGAATGAACGTTATCATGCGTTAGAATTTGGGGTACGCAATACACCCGGTTTAAGCGTGATCGAACGCAACCAGAACGAACGGTTTGTCGGATCATCATTCCAATTTCTATTGCGCGGATGGACTGCGGCAAAGGTGAACGACGTGCTTTCACGGTGCAAAAGACGCGGCGTAGAACTTAAATGGTTCGGTGCGGCAGAGCCGTCCGGCTTTACCAGCAAGTATGATAGTTGGCGTTATATCGACATAACCCCATTGCCAAAAAGCGACGAGATTCTGGCCGGACTTGTCGACATGCGGGTCCCTTTGACGTTTAGCGTGGATGAATGCAGCTTGATTGCTCGTATCATCCGCGAAGAGGTTTCGTCGGTTTTTCAGCAAAACTAGGCGTTGAAAAGAGCGTGACCTACGCTCTTTTCGCTTTGTACAGCGTGCTAAAGGCAATCTAACGCAATTTTCCCGTTGGTAAGATTTAGAAACGCAAAGTTCCGTGTTCGCCCAAGTCGGGTTTCTGATCCGTCATATGGGCCTTGCTGATCTCATAAAGAAACGAGATGCTGCCACCGGTTGTCCAGACTTCAGCTTCGGTTAGATCCATACGAACAAGTTGAATGTCGTCATCCTTGCGCCCATCCTTGAACCAAGCTGCGGCAACGGCTGACCAAATTTCGTCAAGCTTTTTCTCGTCTCTCACAGCCTGAACGCGCCCATCAATGCGAGCGTAAAGATGTTCGTCATTACTTGTGACGATGTACTCTGCTGAAGCGCCGGTTTGCGCTGATTTGGCCAGTTCGGTCCCATTTGCGGTGATGAACCACAATACCTTGGCGTCGCTGTCGACATAATGACTCATCGGGATTGCCCGCGCAGTGTCAGCAGCAAGCATGCCAGTGCGCGTGTCATCTAACCGATCCCAGAATTCTTTTGCCAAAGAAGTGCTCATGATATGCTTAACCTTTTAATAAGTTCTGAAAAAACCAACTAAGGTCGACGCCGGGTGGTTCCGTGCGCTCTGACAATCGCTTGACTGAATTGGTGTAGCGTGTAAAGTAATGAACGACTGTTCAATAAACTCTGGGAGGGGCGCATGTTCAACGCCAGCATGAAATTCGATTTGGGCGATGACGTGAATGCACTGCGCGATATGGTGCACCGCTGGGCGCAGGAACGGGTAAAGCCTATGGCGGCTGATATCGACCTGAAGAATGAGTTTCCGCCCGCTTTATGGGAAGAGATGGGCAGTCTTGGATTGCTTGGCATGACCGTAGAGGAAGAGTTCGGCGGGTCCGCTATGGGCTATCTCGCGCATACCGTCGCTGTCGAGGAAATCGCGCGGGCTTCTGCGTCAGTTTCGCTTTCATACGGTGCGCATTCCAACCTTTGCGTTAACCAGATACGCTTGAACGGCACGCCTGAACAAAAGGCGAAATTCCTGCCTGGTCTTTGCTCGGGAAAACATGTCGGTGCGCTGGCCATGTCCGAGCCGTCTGCGGGCAGCGATGTCGTGTCGATGAAGCTACGTGCGGAAAAGCGCAATGACCACTATCGCCTGTCTGGTAACAAATACTGGATCACCAACGGACCGGATGCCGACACGTTGGTAGTCTATGCCAAGACCGATCCCGACGCGGGTTCAAAGGGCATCACGGAGTTTCTGATCGAAAAATCTATGAAAGGTTTCAGCGCTGGCGCGCATTTTGACAAGCTGGGGATGCGTGGGTCAAACACAGCCGAGCTGATCTTTGACGACGTCGAAGTACCGTTCGAAAACGTGCTGGGCGAGGAGGGGCGCGGGGTGCGTGTACTGATGTCTGGTCTTGATTACGAACGGGTCGTGCTGGCAGGTATCGGGCTGGGGATCATGGCCGCGTGTCTGGACGAGATCATGCCCTACATGGCCGAGCGCAAGCAGTTTGGTCAACCGATCGGAAGCTTTCAGCTGATGCAGGGCAAGATGGCCGATATGTATACGGCAATGAATTCGGCCCGGGCATATGTCTACGAAGTCGCGCGCGCCTGTGATCGCGGCGATGTCACCCGTGCCGACGCTGCTGCCTGTTGTCTGTATGCTTCGGAAGAGGCGATGAAGCAGGCGCATCAGGCGGTTCAAGCCATGGGGGGGGCGGGCTATCTGTCCGACAACCCGGTGGGCCGTATATTCCGTGACGCCAAGTTGATGGAGATCGGGGCAGGCACGTCGGAAATCCGGCGCATGCTGGTTGGGCGTGAAATGCTGGCAAGCATGGGGTAGAAAATGGAAAACGCGACGCCGACCCTGGATGGATTGATTGCCCTAGAACTTGAAGGCGGGCTGTTGCACGAATCGTTCGGTTGGTTGGTTAACCTTCTAGAGGCGGCAGCCGCCTTGATTGATCTGTTTGCCATCGTAATCCTGTTGATTGGCGCTGGACGTTTCATCATTGGCGTTATCGTCGCAGAACTTGTCCGGCGCGGGCCGGAACGCGTTCGCAAGACCGACCGCGAGCGCATCGAGCTGGGTCGATATATCTTAGCCGGGCTAGAGCTGTTTATTGTTTCAGATGTAATTCACACTGCGCTTTCGTTGCGGTTCGTTGATCTGATGTTCCTGCTGTTACTGGTCATCATTCGGTCGATCACATCGTATTTTCTTGACCGTGAGCTTGAGCAAATCAAACAGGAGCTTGGCCGTGATTGATCAACGGTTGCCTGGATTAAACAGCTCCGGGTCTTGGACGATTCCTGCCCGGTTGAACATGGCGACGCAATGTTTGGCGCATGATGCCAAGAAGGTCGCGATTATTGATCTTACGGGTGCGGTGCGGCGCGACGTCAGCTTTGGTGATTTAACCCGGATGGTTGATGGGTTGGCGCGGGCCCTACGGCAGCGGGTACAGGCAAACGACCGCGTTGGAGTATTGCTTAGCCAAAGCCCGTGGTGCGCGGCGGCGCATCTGGCTATCTGGAAAATTGGTGCGATTTCAGTACCTTTGTTTAAACTGTTCAAGCACGACGCGCTAGCGTCGCGGGTGCAGGATGCGGGGATCGCCCTGGTGTTGACAGACCCCGAAGGGCGCGACCTGTTGGGAGAGCTGGCGCAGTCGGTGATGGTTGATAGCTTTGGTATCGCCGGCGATCCGGTAGAGACCACCGATACCGGGCCGGACGATCCGGCAGTGCTGATCTATACATCGGGCACCACCGGCACGCCTAAGGGCGCGCTGCATGGTCACCGGGTTTTGACCGGCCATCTGCCGGGCGTATCGTTAAGCCACGATATCTTAGGGCAGGACGGTGATTGTTTATGGACCCCGGCAGATTGGGCATGGATCGGTGGGCTGTTTGATGTGCTGATGCCGGGGCTGGCGCTTGGCGTGCCAGTGGTCGCGGCGAGGTTACCGAAATTCTCGATAGAAGCTTGTGTGCAGATCATTCGCGAAGGCGATGTGCGCAACGTCTTCTTTCCGCCAACCGCGCTGCGGATGCTCAAGGCTGGGGGGTGCGAAATTGCGGGGCTGCGCTCGGTCGCGTCGGGGGGCGAACCCTTGGGTGCCGAGATGCTGGCTTGGGGGCAAAGTGCGTTTGGGTTGTTGATCAATGAGTTCTACGGACAGACCGAATGCAACATGGTCGCCTCTAGCAGTGGTATGCAGTTCCCGCCGCGCCCTGGCTGTATCGGCAAACCAGTACCGGGCCACGACGTTGCGGTGCTGGGCACCGATGGTGCCCCCGCGCAAGGTGAAGGCGATGTGGCGATCCGCAAAGGGTCTGCGGCAATGATGCTGGGCTATTGGCAGCGCCCAGATGAGACCGCGCAAAAGTACCGTGGCGATTGGATGCTGACAGGTGACCGTGGCATGTTCGACGGCGAATACCTGCGTTTCGTAGGGCGCGAGGATGACGTGATCACGTCGTCTGGCTATCGCATCGGACCCGCCGAGATCGAAGATTGTCTGCTGACCCATCCCGATGTTGCAACCTGCGGTGTCGTTGGCAAACCTGACCCGCTGCGCACCGAGATCGTCAAGGCTTATGTGGTGCTAAAGAAAGGGGCGACCGTTGACGCAGAAACTTTGCAGACATGGGTGAAAACCCGGCTCGCCAGTTATTCCTATCCGCGAGAGGTGGCTTTTCTTGATGCGTTGCCGATGACAGTGACTGGCAAGGTCATTCGACGCGAGCTGAAAGCCCGTGCGACGTCCGAGACGAACCAATGACAGGCCAGTTCCCCGACAGGCAAAATCGACCAAGGAGACCTTTATGAAGCTTATTTCGCAGGCGCTACCCTCATCCGAAAGCTTCAAGGCAAATGAAGCGGCTCATCTGGCGGCTTTGCAAACCATCCGCGAAGCGGCAGATGCAGCAGAGCTTGGCGGCGGCGAGAAATCCCGCGCGCGCCATGTCAGCCGCGGCAAGTTGCTGCCCCGTGAACGGGTCGCAAACCTGCTGGATCCCGGATCGCCTTTTCTTGAGGTGGGGGCGTTGGCCGCTCACGGGCTTTACGGCGGGGCGGCCCCTGCGGCGGGGGTAATTGCGGGCGTGGGCAAAGTGCACGGTATCGATTGTATGATCGTGTGCAATGACGCCACAGTGAAGGGCGGCACCTATTTCCCGATGAGTGTGAAAAAGCACCTGCGGGCTCAGGAAATCGCGGAAGAAAACCATCTGCCGTGCATCTATCTGGTCGACAGCGGTGGGGCGAACCTGCCCAATCAGGATGAAGTCTTTCCTGACCGCGACCACTTTGGCCGGATTTTCTATAACCAAGCCCGGATGAGCGGCAAGGGTATCCCGCAAATCGCGGTTGTTATGGGGTCTTGTACGGCCGGCGGGGCGTATGTGCCTGCGATGTCGGATGTGTCGATCATCGTCAAAGAGCAGGGCACGATTTTCCTTGCAGGCCCGCCTTTGGTCAAAGCGGCCACCGGAGAGGTCGTGTCGGCGGAGGATCTGGGCGGTGGTGACGTACATACCCGCCTGTCGGGGGTGGCCGATTATCTGGCCGAGGATGACGCCCACGCGCTAGCACTTGCCCGTCGCGCCGTGGCGGGGCTGAACCGCGCGGCACCGACCAATGTGCAATGGCAGCCCGCGGAAGAACCGGCCTATGACCCCGCTGAAATGTTGGGAATTGTGCCTGCAGACGCGCGCACGCCCTACGATATCCGCGAGGTCATCATGCGGTTGGTTGATGGCAGCCGGTTCGACGAATTTAAATCACGCTTTGGCGAGACGCTGGTTTGCGGGTTCGCCCACGTCAAAGGGTGTCCGGTGGGGGTCATCGCAAATAACGGGGTGCTGTTTTCGGAGTCTGCGCAGAAAGGCGCGCATTTCGTCGAACTGTGTTCGCAGCGCAAGATCCCGCTGGTGTTTTTGCAAAATATCACTGGCTTCATGGTCGGTCGCAAATACGAAAACGAAGGTATCGCGCGGCACGGGGCCAAGATGGTCACAGCCGTTGCATCGACTAATGTTCCGAAAATCACCATGCTGGTCGGCGGATCGTTCGGTGCGGGGAACTACGGCATGGCGGGGCGGGCGTATTCCCCGCGCTTTATGTGGACATGGCCGAATTCACGCATTTCAGTCATGGGCGGGGCGCAAGCAGCCGGCGTACTGGCCACGGTCAAGCGCGACGCAATTGAACGCGCCGGCGACACCTGGACCGAGGAAGAAGAAACCGCATTCAAGCAGCCCACAATTGATATGTTCGAAGAGCAGTCGCACCCGCTTTACGCCACTGCGCGGCTTTGGGACGATGGTGTGATTGATCCGCGCCACAGTCGCGATGTGCTGTCGCTTTCGCTGCGCGCCAGTTTGAATGCACCGATTGAGGATACGAAATTTGGTGTGTTCCGCATGTGAGTGGGGGGATTTTGGGAAGAGAGCCCCGGGGGCCAGCCCCCGGACCCCCGGAGTTTGTCTGGCAAAATGAAGATGAGAAGGTTTTGAGGGAGCTGCATGATGTTTGATACGATCCTGATTGCGAACCGGGGCGAGATTGCGTGCCGGGTGATGGCGACGGCGCAAGCCATGGGCGTGCGGTGTGTCGCGGTTTACTCTGACGTGGATGCCGAGGCGAAACATGTGCAGATGGCAGATGCTGCGGTTCATATTGGCGGGTCGGCACCGGGGGACAGTTATTTGCGCGGGGACGTGATCATTCGGGCAGCTACGGAAACCGGCGCACAGGCGATTCACCCTGGATATGGTTTTTTATCTGAAAACCCTGATTTTGTAGATGCTGTCGAAGCGGCGGGGTTGGTATTTATCGGACCGTCAGCAAAGGCCATTCGCGCGATGGGGCTAAAGGATGCGGCCAAGGCGTTGATGGTCGAAGCGGGGGTGCCGGTGGTGCCAGGATATCATGGTCACGATCAGGACGATAATCTGCTGGCGGCAGAGGCGGGTAAGATCGGCTATCCGGTATTGATCAAGGCGGTCGCCGGTGGCGGCGGCAAGGGTATGCGCCTTGTCGAAGAGGCGAACGGTTTTCAAGCGGCGCTCGATAGTGCACGGTCTGAGGCGAAGACTGCCTTTGGCAATGCCGATGTGTTGGTGGAAAAGTTTGTGACCAAGCCGCGCCATATCGAGGTACAGGTCTTTGGCGATGGTACCCGGGCGGTGCATCTTTTCGAGCGGGATTGTTCATTGCAGCGTCGCCACCAAAAGGTGATCGAGGAAGCGCCTGCGCCGGGTATGACT
>DRFG01000238.1 GCA_011050655.1 Roseobacter sp. | reverse complement strand
GCCCTGGAATGCGTTCAATCTGCGCACCAAGTGCGGCCATATCATAGGCCGCAATATCCATCATGCGGTTGACAGCATCGGCGTCATAGGTCGGGCTTTCGCATTCGATCCAAGGTTTCAGGCCTGCGATCATCGCATCTGTGTCAAAGGGAAGATTAAGCGGGTTCATGGCAGGACTCCTTTACGCGGCCAGCCGCCGCTCAACGATCCGCGCCATGATCGACGCGCCCACCGGCAGAATTTCGGGGTCCAGAAAGAAGCTGGGGTTGTGCAGGCCGGTCGTGCCGGAATGCCCGACACGGCAATAGGCACCGGGAATAACCTTTAACATATCGGCAAAATCCTCGGACCCGGTCGCCGGCTGATCGCTGTCGGATATGTTGTCCAACCCTACGATATCTGCCGCCGCTTCCTTGTACGCGTCAGACAGCGCGTCGTCGTTGACCAGCACATCAAAAATGTTGCGCAGATCAACGTTGATTTCAACGCCGTAAGCAAGCGCAAAGCCTGCGCACAGCTCGCGCATGCGGGTCTCGGCCAGTTCGCAAACCTCGTCTTTGAAATAACGGATAGTGCCTGCCAGTGTCGCGGTGTCGGGCACGATGTTATAGGCCGATCCGGAATGCATCTGGGTCACCGACAAAACGCAGGTGTCCAAGGGGGCAACGTTGCGCGACAGGATCGTTTGCAGACTGCCAACAAGTGCTGACGCGATGACGAGAGGGTCGCGCGATTGTTGCGGCATGGCGGCATGGCTACCCTTGCCCTGAACGGTGATGTCAAAGAAAGACGCGCCGGCCATCGCCGCGCCCTTGCAGATACCAAAGGTGCCCGGCTGACCGTTGGGCGAATTATGCATGCCATAAACTTCATCACAGGGAAAACGGTCAAACAGCCCGTCCGCAATCATGCCCCTCGCGCCGCCCAGACCTTCTTCGGCGGGTTGAAAGATCAGCACGGCGGTGCCTGCAAATCGCGGGTCTGTGCCAGATGTTTAGCAGCCCCAAGCAACATCGTCGTGTGGCTGTCATGGCCGCAGGCATGCATCACGCCGGGGTTGGTGGACCCGTAGGCCAGATTGGTTTCCTCGTGGATCGGCAGCGCGTCCATGTCGGCACGCAACCCAATGCGGCGGGTGCCTTCGCGGTTGCCTTTGATCACCCCCACAACGCCTGTGCCCGCGATCTCGGTGTGAACCTCGTCCACGCCATAAAGCTTCAGCTTTTCCGCCACCACCGCAGCGGTGCGGGTTTCCTGAAATCCGATCTCGGGATGGGCATGCAGATCTTTGAAGATTGCCGTCAGTTCGTCTTTGCTGTCGGCGATGATGGGTAGAATGGACATTGAGTTTCCTTCGTTGGTGTTACTCGGCCGCTTCAGCAAAAGGCCGGAAATTGGCAAAATCCCAGTGCCGCCCAGGTGCGGCTGTGATTAATGCTTTAGTGTAATTCTGTTGCGGCGATCCCAGCACCTGGGCGGCGGGACCATATTCGACCATGCGCCCGTATTGCATCACCATTACCTCATCACAGATCTGTGCCGCGACCCCCAGATCATGGGTGATAAACAAAATACCAAGTCCCAGCCGGTCTTGCAGTTCGGTCAGAAGATCGAGCACTTGCGCCTGAACTGACACGTCCAGCGCCGACACGGCCTCGTCCGCGACCAGAACGTCGGGATCCATTGCCAAAGCGCGTGCAATCGCGATCCGCTGGCGTTGCCCACCCGAAAACTGGTGCGGAAAGCGGTCAACGGCGCTGGCGGGAAGCCCGACCAGTTCAAGCAATTCGCGCGCCCGTTTTATCGCGTCGGCGCGGGGGACGCCATAGTTCAGCGGGCCTTCAATGATGGATTGCCCGACTTCAATGCGCGGGTTAAGCGACCGCATCGGGTCTTGAAACACGATCTGGATGTTCTTGCGCTGTGGTTTCAGTTCCTTTTGGCTAAGCGTCGCGATGTCCTTGCCGCCCACCATGATATTACCCGATGTCGGATCAATCAGCCGCATGATGCAGCGCGCGACGGTCGATTTGCCTGACCCGCTTTCGCCCACAATTCCCAAGGTGCGTCCTTTCATCAGGCTAATGCTGACATCCTGAACCGCTTTGACTTCGCGCGATTTGGTGAACAAACCTGTCCCGCCGTAGGTTTTGCACAGATCGCCCGTCGCCAGAACGATCTGATCGGATTGTTCATCCCGGGCGATGCGCGGAATCTGGCTGGGAACTGACCGCAGTAGGTCGCGGGTATAGTCGGTCTTTGGGTGGCGCAGCAGGTTATCCACGCTTTGCGTCTCCATTACTTCGCCGAGCTTCAGAACCGTCACGTCATCCGCAATTTCAGACACAACGCCCATGTCATGGGTGATAAACAATACCGCCGCCCCGTGATCTTCGCGCAGCTCGCTGATCAAGCTTAGAATCTGTGCCTGCGTCGTCACGTCCAACGCTGTCGTCGGCTCATCCGCGATCAACAACTGCGGCCCCATGATCAGGGCCATCGCGATCATGATCCGCTGGCGTTGCCCGCCTGACAACTGATGCGGAAAGCTGCTGTACATCTTGGCGACATCTGGCAGGTGAACGGCCTCCATCATCTCCATCACGCGGCGGCGTCGGGCGGGTTTGGACAGGTCTGAATGAAATTCCAACACCTCTTCGATTTGTTGGCCCACCCGTGCCACGGGGTTAAGTGCCGTCATCGGTTCCTGAAAAATCATCGACATCGACGTCGCGCGCAAGGCACGCATCCGCGCCGGGCTAGCATCCAGCAGGCTTTCACCCTTCAACGTGATGGACCCCGCAATCGGCGACAGGACACTGGGCAGCAGCCCCATTGTAGCTAGTGCGCTCAGCGATTTCCCGGACCCGGATTCGCCAACCAGACACATGGTTTGACCCGGCTCAATCTTCAGATCGAGGCCCTTTACCACCTGCTTGTCATCATCACCATTCAGCGCAATGCGCAGGCCGGAAATTTCCAAAAGGCTCATCTGTCGATCCCCCGCTTTGCCATACGCGGATCCAACGCGTCACGCACCGCGTCCCCCAGAAGATTGATCGACAAAATCGCAACCGACACCACCAGCCCCGGCCACAGCACGATACCGGGGTTGATCTGAAAATAAATTCGGCCTTCAGCCATGATGTTGCCCCAGCTCGGCGTTTCGGGACTGATCCCCGCCCCCAAGAATGACAATATCGCCTCTGTCAGAATAGCGCTGGCGCAGATGTACGTGCCTTGGATGATCAACGGCGCGATCGTGTTGGGCACCAGATGGCGGCGCATGATCAACCATGTGGGCGACCCTGCGGCAATTGCGGCCTCGACATAGGGTTCTTCGCGCGCAGACAGAACAATCGACCGGACCAGCCGCACGACGCGCGGCACTTCGGGGATCGTGATGGCGACCAGAACCGTCCAAAGGCTCGCCCCCCAGAGCGATACAATCGCGATCGCCAAGAGAATACTCGGGATCGCCATCAGACCGTCAACCATGCGCATCAACACCGCGTCGATCCAGCGAATGTATCCGGCCAGCAACCCAAACAGCAACCCAAACGCGACCGCAAAGATCGCGGCGGCCACCCCCACCACGAGCGAGATTTGCCCCCCGGTGATGATCCGCGAAAACAGATCGCGGCCATAAGCATCGGTGCCCAGCCAATAAGTCTCGCTTGGTGGTTTCAGACGAACCGACGGCGTCAGACGCACAGGATCATGCGGCACGACCCACGGCGCAAAAATTGCCGCCAGAACAATAATACCCAAAAGCAGCGACGCACTCGTTACAAGCGGGCTTGAGAATAAGATTTCGCGGGCGCGCGTCAGTGGCGAAATGCGATCCGGCGGGGCGACAGAGGTCATTTGGTCAGTCATGCGTATCGGATCCTTGGGTCAAGCAATACATACGCGATGTCGATCAGCAGATTGATCACCACATAGATAAGAGAGGCGAGCAGGATGACGGCTTGAATCACCGGATAGTCCCGCGACAACACTGCATCCACGGTCAGACGTCCCAGGCCAGGCAGATTGAACACGCTTTCGGTGACAACGACGCCCGAGATGATCAGCGCAAACCCGATGCCGATCACCGTGATGATCGGCACGGAACAATTGCGCAGCGCGTGACGCATCAGCACACGGCTTTCGGGCAGCCCCTTTGCGCGGGCAGTGCGCACGTAATCATCACCCAGAATTTCCAGCATCGAGGTGCGCGTGATCCGCGCTATCAGCGCAATATACAGCAACGTCAGCGTGAACGTCGGCAATGCAATGCGGTGGAAAAATTCACCCAACCCCGCGCTGATTGGTTTGAAGCCCTGGACCGGAAACCAACCAAGCTGCATCGAAAACAGCGAAATCATCAGGTAACCAATAACGAAAACCGGGACCGAAAATCCCAAGACCGACAGCAGCATCACAAAGCGGTCGATCAGCGTGCCCTGCTTCCAAGCGGCAATCACACCCAGCGGCACAGCAATGATGACGGACAGGATAATGGTCGTCAGGGCCAGACTGATCGTCGGTTCCATCCGGTCAGCGATCAATTCGATCACCGGTTTACCGGACAGGATCGAGGTGCCGAAGTTTCCCTGCAACAACTGAGTGATCCAGTTGTAGAACTGCACAAACATCGGGTCGTTCAACCCAAGGGACTCTCGGATTGCCGCGAGCTGTTCGGGGGTCGCGGTATCACCTGCGATAATTGCGGCCGGATCACCTGGCGTCAGGCGCAGCAAAAGGAAAACGAACAAGGCGACAAACCCCATCACGGGGATCGCGGCAAGGATGCGCTGCACGATATAGACGACCATCAGGCGGACCTTTCGACGGGATGAATTTGGACATTAGGCAGCCCCGCGCTTGACCGCGCGAGACTAGGTTTCTTGTTACTTCTTGGTGATGTTCCAGAAAAAGGGTGCCGGACCGTCAAGCACGCCCTCCAGAGTGTTAGACCAAGCAGCGGGCACGAAATACTGACCAATTGGCGCGTACATGCCTTCTTCATAGGCAATCTTCTGGATTTCCTCGGCGATCTTCTTTTGTTCGTCCAAGGATTGCGAGGTGGCATATGCGGTCCGCAACTCTTCAACTTTTGGAACATCCGGCCAGCCGAACCAGCCGCCGTCTTTACCTTTGCCGTTCACCATGTTGTTGACCAGCGGGTTGAACACGTCGGCACCGACCCAGTTGGTGATAAACATGTGCCAGCCACCGTCGGCAATAGAGGCCTGGCTTGCGCGCTTACCGACGAGGGTCTGCCAATCCATCGCTTGTAGGTCGACCACGAAACCCACGTCACGCATCGCCTGTGCGACAACAACAGGCTGTGACCGCAAGGATGCCACATCGGTGGGATGCATCAGAACAATCGGTGTTCCATCGTATCCGGCTTCGGCCAAAAGAGCCTTGGCTTTTTCCATGCCGTTGCCGGCAGTCAGGGTTTCGGACCCGACATCGGTGGCCAGCGGCGTGTCACAAACGAACATCGCGCCGCAGATATTATACAGTTCCGGCGTCCCGACCAGCGCGTCCAGAACGTCCTTTTGGTTGACTGCGGCAATCGCTGCATTTCGAATGCGGACGTCGTCCATAGGCGCGTTCAGCGTGTTGGGGCGCATGATGGTCTGGAAGCCCAGACCATTCAGGTTCTTCACCGTGATGTCTGGATTTGCTTCAAGGATCGGTAACAGATCGGCAGGCGGCTGTTCCCAATAATCGATCTCTTCGGCTTGGAGTGCGTTCAAAGCCGTCTGGTCATCTGCCATGACGATCCATTCAACACGGTCGACATTGACGACCTTGCCGCCCGATGCCCAACTGGCGGCTTCGCTGCGCGGCACATAATCTTCGAACTTTTCGTAAACTACTTTAACGCCGGGCTGGAATTCATCGGCCATCCACTTGAACGGGCCCGATCCGATCTGTTCGGGGATCGGTTCTGTCGATGGGGTTTCGGCCAGACGTTTTGGCATGATGAAAGGCACGTTTGACGATGGCTTGGCCAAGCTGTCAATCACAAGGCCGTATGGCTGCTTCAGGTTTATAACAAAGACATTGTCACCGTCCGACCCCATGCTTTCGACAAAAGACATAAGGACCTGCCCCATGCCGTCACGTTCGCCCCACCGTGCGATAGACGCCGCGACATCGTCGCCGGTCACAGGTGCGCCATCGTGGAACTTGAGCCCCTCACGCAGAGTGAATTTATAGACCAGGCCATCATCCGATACCGTGTGGCTTTCGACCATCTGCGGCTGCGGGACAAGGTTGCTATCTAGCGAATAGAGCGTGTCAAAGATCATGTAGCCATGGTTGCGGCTCATGTAGGCGGTGGTCATGATCGGGTCGAGAACCCGTAAGGCCGAATGCATAACAGCACGCACTGTCTCTGCGCTGACCGGACCGGCCATCAGGGCGATACTCGCAACTGTCGCGCTAAGCAGGGAACTGCGGAGCTTGTTGCGCAGCCCCGCAGGTTTAGCGTTGAAATTTAGAGAAATGTTCATTTTAAACTCCCGTTGGTTACTTATTTGTTGCCGGGTTCAGTCACCCTTTTTGCGGCTTTGTGTCTTATCTGAAGGTGGTATGCGGCTCCTTTGACTGAAGGTTGCTCATGTTGCTGATCAAGCAGCATTTTGCGGATCAAGCAGCATTTTGCGGATCAAAGGCGCGGCCAAGCGGTTCCATCCGCATGCCTCGCGCCAATTTGGTAAAAGGAAGGCTGGCGGGGCTGACCGGCATCGGGCCGGGTGCCGTGCAGGTCAAGATCGTTTCGGCGATCGGGTCGAAATCTGCGCGGAAATGAACCGAACTTTTGTTGACCAAGATTGCCTGCTCAGTGGGTTCTATCCCGACGAAACGGTACATTTCCAGATCGGCCATCTGCGCCTTGTGGGTGGTGACAACCACCCGCACATCGCCAATACGCAGACAGGCGGATGGGCCCATATCCAGATGCGCGCCACCATAGAAAGGGCCAGACGCGATCAACTTGCCGTCCGACAGGCTTTCCACGACAAATCGCGCCTCATATGGGGCATCGCCGAAGATGCAGGAAAAACCACCCAAGGCTATATCAATCTCGGCATCGACTCCGGCGACATGCGCAGCCGCAGCGGCCTTTGAATCGACCATGTTACCCAAGGCCGCCCTCGTCGCCCCCTGACGCACCAAGGCGCGTAGCATACCGGTGGTATTTGAATCGCCGCCCGCACCCGGATTGTCTTGAGTATCGGCCAACACAACGGGGCGGGTGGCAGTTTGCGCAAGACGCATCGCCTCAATCACGCCGGCGTCCGGGTCATAGGTTTGACCCGCGAAAGCGGGTTCAGCCTTCAGTACCGCCTGTTCGATGCAATCGGCCGCAGCGTCCGCGGCCGACTGCGTGTCGCCATAGCAAATTACCGTCGGACCACAGCCTTCGAAATCGGCCGCCGGGAACCCAAAGAAGAAAGAGGCGCTGGTAACGTCACCGCCTTCTGTTTCAACCACCAGATCATAGATCGCGCGCCCCGGTTCTGCCCGTGTGCTTTGCCACGCAATAGGTACCAGAAACGGCAAGCGGCGAAACGCCTTGGCAAAGGATGTGCCGCGCGCCATCAGATCATCCAGCTGCTGCGCGGCCCGTGTGCCAGTATCTGCCATATCCACATGCGGATAGGTGCGAAACCCGACCAGCACGTCGGCGGCGTCAACCATTTTCCGGGTGATGTTGCCGTGCAAATC
>DRFG01000237.1 GCA_011050655.1 Roseobacter sp. | reverse complement strand
CCGCCAGAATGGCCGTAGTCGCGTATATCCCAGTAAAAATATCCGTTATCGCCATACCATGCTTTTGGGGTTGGCGGTCTGCTTCACCCGTAATGGACATCAAACCAGACATGCCTTGGATAATGAAATCATAACCCGCACGATGTGCATAGGGACCGTCCTGCCCGAAACCGGTGATCGAACAGTAAATCAGCTTTGGGAATTGCTTGGAGAGGCTGGTATAGTCCATCCCGTATTTCGTCAGCCCGCCGGTTTTGAAGTTCTCGATCAGGATGTCAGCATCGGCCAACAGTTCCTTCATCTTGGCCTGACCTTCGTCCGTGGTCAGATCCACAACGACCGATGCCTTGCCCCGGTTGGCCGAATGAAAATATGACGCCGATTTGTCATCATCGCGTTCAATGAAGGGAGGGCCCCACTGGCGGGTATCGTCGCCTGCGGGGCTTTCCACCTTGATGACTTCGCACCCAAGATCAGAGAGTGTCTGGCCGGCCCAAGGGCCTGCCAGTATCCGCGCCAGCTCAATCACCTTGAGCCCTGCCAGTGGAGCTGCCATTAGTTTTCCAATGCGGCGTCGAGAATGTCTTTCATCTCGGCGTAGGGCATGTTGGAATATTTTTTACCGTTGATGATAAAGCTTGGCGTGCTGTTGATGTCATCGGCTTTTTGGTTCTCTTCCCACCAAGCGACCAGCGTCTGTGCTTTTGTACTATCCTGCAAACAAGCTTCAAGCGTGTCTTTATCAATGCCCGCGAGGCGGCCGATCTTGCGAAGTTCACCAACGATTGCAGCGGGTTCGCCGGCGCGAACCCATTCCGATTGGCCAGCATAGATCAAATCGGTGATGCCAAAAAATTTATCTTCTTCGCCACAACGTGCCACCATCGACGCCCAAAGGCCATATCGGTCGAAGTATACTTCACGGTAGGTAAAACCGATCTTGTCAGTGTCGATATATTCGGCCTTGAGCTGTTTGTATGGTCCTTGATCAAATGCCGCGCAATGGGGGCAGGTGTAGGAAGCGTATTCGATCACCTGCACCTTAGAATCCCCATTCCCAAGCGTCATTTCCTTGATCGTAGACGTATCGATGTCGGCGGCTTCGGTGGTTTGCGCATTGGCGGAACTTACCAACGGGCTAAAAGTGGTGCTGTTCACAGTGTCTGTTCCGCCAAAGACGTACCAGCCACCTGCAGCAACGGCGGCAACTGCCGCAAGAATTGGGAAAGAGCGTTTCATTTAATTTCCTTTATCAGCGTTTGGTCTTGTTCAATATGTTCTCGCCCAGACGTGCAAGGGCATCGCGAAGGCTTTCGTTAGCGACAGGTCCCACAGTATCCACGGCACGCTGCCGTGTCACCGGATCGGCAGATGGTTCACTTCGGGTTTTGGGCTTTGCGTCAAAGGCCACTTGCCCTTCGGCAAAGCCTGTGGCCGCTGTCTGCGTGATACGAACCCGCGCAATAGCATTGTACCCATAGACAGAATTTACCTTGGCACGAAGTTGCTCTTTTTGCATCTCGAGCATCGGAGCATTCGCACCAGTTGTCAGCAGGGTCAATGTCGCGCCCATCCCGCCGCGACCATAGCTTACCTCGACTGGGCGCGAGATAGCCGATACATCCTTCCCGGCGATCTCGGCCCATTGGGTCAAAAGCTTGGATTGTGCAAAACCACGGCTTTCGCTGGCTTGCCGTATCTTGGCAGAAAGCAAGGTATCTGTCCTTTTAAAGCCTTTTGTACTGGTACGCCGCGCTGGCATGACTATCTTTCCTGAATGACTAGCCACAACATAGCGATCCCGTCCTATATCGCCAGCCAAACCAAACCGAGAAGGTCATAAAGATTGCGTGACACAGCCACTACCTGCTCGCTACCGGATATTTTGCTTGATTGGTATGACACCCATGCCCGCATCATGCCGTGGCGGGTGCCCCCAGCGGATCGCGCGGCTGGTGTGCAACCCGACCCCTATCGCATATGGTTAAGCGAGGTCATGCTGCAACAAACGACCGTCGCCACTGTGCGTGACTACTTTCAACGTTTCACCACCCGTTGGCCAACCGTCGGGGATTTGGCCGCAGCCCCGGACGCAGACGTAATGGGCGAATGGGCGGGGCTTGGCTATTATGCCCGTGCGAGAAACCTGTTAAAATGTGCACGCGTCGTGGTTGAACAACATGACGGCCAGTTTCCAGCTGATTACGCCACGTTGCTGAAATTGCCGGGGATCGGCCCCTATACAGCCTCGGCAGTGTCTTCCATCGCTTTTGATCTGCCTTACACGGTTCTGGATGGAAATGTCGAACGTGTCATGGCGCGACTTTACGACATCCATACCCCTCTGCCCGCCGCGAAACCGGAATTGATGGTTAAAGCTCAGGCGCTTACTCCTCCATATCGTCCTGGCGATTATGCGCAGGCAATCATGGATCTAGGGGCTACGATCTGTACACCGAAATCGCCTGCTTGCGGAATCTGCCCTTGGCGTGATCCTTGCCTTGCACGAAAGAGTGGGACAGCGACCGAATTACCCAAGAAACTCCCCAAGAAGGCCAAGCCCATCCGCCATGGCACTGTTTATCTTGCGCGCCGCGAAGACGGGGCCTGGCTGCTTGAAACTCGCCCCGACAAGGGTTTGTTGGGTGGTATGCTGGGCTGGCCCGGTTCAGCTTGGGTTGACGCGAATGATTCCCGTCCTGCCGGCCAAGCCCCTATTGAGGCTCAATGGTACACGGCAGCAGGAGAAGTGCGCCACACGTTCACCCACTTTCACCTGATGTTGACTGTAATGCGGGCCGATCTTGCGGGCGACCCGAGTCCCGAAATGGGGCTCTTCATCCCTGCAAAAGACTTTCGCCCATCGGATCTCCCGACGGTAATGCGAAAAGCCTTTGATTTGATACAATAGCAACTGCGTGGCATCATCGCGGCACAGGGTACTCATGCCACCACGACATGGCACCCCACATTGAAGGTTAAATAGATGACACCTCAGCACTCGATTGTAAGCATAGAACAACTGGCTCAGTTCAAACGTGCTTTGCCATTCGCGCTTTCATTCGTCCTGATTCCCCTGGCATGGTTTACCGCGATTGTCGGAGGCTGGTCCGTCATCTTGTTGCCGCTGTTAACTTGGTATCTGTTTTCGATCATTGACGGCATAGCCGGGCTAAATCTTGATAACGCTGATACTTCTGCAACCGATGATGATCTGTATTGGTATAGGTTTATCACGATAGCATGGATGCCGGCGCAGTTTCTCACTGTATTTGGTCTGGTGTGGTACGTGCCTCAAGCGGCGCATTTGGGCGGGTGGGAAAAGGCGTTGGTTTTTCTGGGTGTTGGCGTGATGACGGGCACAATCGGCATCAATTATTCCCACGAACTGATGCACCAGAAAAATAAGCTCGAACGGTGGTGGGCAGATATCTTGCTGGCGATGGTGCTGTATTCACACTTTCGGTCCGAACATCTTTTGGTGCATCACCGCTACGTCGCGACGCCGCGTGACCCGGTAACCGCGTTTTACAATGAAGGGTTCCATCGGTTCTATCCGCGGGTGCTTAAACAATCGCTCAAATCAAGCTTTCGCGCCGAAAAAGAGATGCTCGCCCGAAAAGACAAACCTTGGACCACCTCAGGCAACCCGTTCTTCCGATATTGGTCGCTTCAGGGCGGGTTCCTGATACTGGCAGTTGTTCTGGGCGGATGGGTCGGCCTTGGCCTGTTTCTGATTCAAGCAGGTGTGGCGATTTGGCAGCTGGAACTGGTAAATTACATTGAACATTATGGGCTGACCCGCAAACATCTTGGCGAAGGCAAATACGAACATGTTCAGCCGCGTCATTCTTGGAACGCTGCGCATCGCGCCTCCAATTGGCTGCTAATCAACCTTCAGCGCCATTCTGATCACCATTATAAACCTGATCGCCGCTTTCCGGTTTTACAGACCTACGGAAACTCACAAGCACCGCAATTGCCCTTTGGCTATCCGATAATGACCATGGTGGCGATGATGCCTTGGGTTTGGCGTCGCGTGATGAACCCGCGCGTGCGCAAATGGCGCGAAATGTATTACCCCGAAATCACAGACTGGACCCCGTATAACAAGGGACTAACACCCTACCCTCGGTGATGTCTTGAAAGCATGGGTGCCAACTTCGCCCCCTTGCTGAGTGTGTAAAGTGACCAATACGATGGGGCGATGGTTTTAAGTGCCGGCAAATGTTCCGCAAGCACGTTAACCCGAAACGTTCATTTTTCAGCCCAAGCCAGTTTCACGGCCAAGGAAACAAAGACCAACCCGGACAGTCGGTTAATCCAGATTTGTGCGCTAGGTGAGCTCTTCAGCCAGTCGCCCAAAAACCCTGCCGCGATAGCCACAAACCCGAAAACGCACAATGTCGCCAGAACCATTAACCCGCCGAGCTGATAGAATTGCCCGACGATCGATCCATTCTCGGGGTCGACAAATTGCGGGAGAAACGCGAGGAAAAATATTGTAATCTTCGGGTTGGTGATATTCATAATTAGACCACGCAGAAAAAGCTTTGGCGCGGTTTCAGCCGGTGTTTTGTTACCAGAAAATTGCCCTGATGATGCCCGAAAAGATTTCCAGGCCAGATACAGCAGGTAAACCGCACCTGCATATTTGAGAGCAGAGAACGCGTATTGAGAAGTCTGGAAAATTACTGCCACACCCAACGCGACAGCCGTCGTATGAAAGATCAAGCCCGATGCCAGCCCCATCGTCACGATGAGCCCGGCAATGCGGCCATGTAAAGCAGATTGCGTCAGGACAAAGATATTGTCGGGGCCGGGAACCAACGCCAAAGCGAATGCGACACCTACGAACAAAAAAGCTAGATCGAAGGGAATCATTTTTGCACCAGCCTTGCTTGAAAACCTGTCATACGCAGACGCTCTTCGGGCTATAGCACGCAAGTCAGAATTGAAAGATTTTACTCTGTCGCGGGTCATCCGTTTCGAACGGAAAAAGACCCCGCCAATAGGCGGGGCCAAGGTGAGCACCCTTATAGGCACGCCTTCTGATGAAGACGGCAGGGCACTGGCGGTGTTCAAAATGTGTGAGAAAAGGGTGGGCCTAGTTGGCCATTTCTGCCCTGATTTGCTGGCGCAATATGTCAATCGGCACGCGTTTGCCGTCTTTCTTATAGCACCAGTATGTCCACCCATTGCAGCTAGGGGCCTTTTCATAGGCGGCACCCACTTGGTGGATCGATCCTTTGACCTCATTGCCGATTAGCGTGCCATCTGCCCGAACCTTGGCAGAATAGCGTCCATTCAGCGAATATAGCTCTTCGCCCGGACGCAACATGCCCCGTTCGACCAATTGGCCAAACGGCACACGGGGCTCCGCCCGCTTGGAGGTTGTTGTCGTCAAAGCTTCCTTGTCGAACTTGCGCACGCTTTTGATCCGCTTCTCAGCGACCTTGCGATAAGCCTCTTCGCGTTCAATTCCGATGAAATCGCGGCCAAGCATCTTGGCCACTGCTCCGGTGGTACCTGTCCCGAAGAACGGGTCAAGCACGACATCTCCAGGGTTGGTGGACCCTACAAGAATACGGTGCAGCAGGCTTTCAGGCTTTTGCGTCGGGTGTGCTTTGTCGCCCGCATCATCCTTTAGCCGTTCATGACCTGTGCAAATCGGCAATACCCAGTCGCTGCGCATTTGGATGCCTTCGTTAAGCGCTTTCAACGCTTCATAGTTGAACGTGTACTTCGCGCTCTCGTCTTTACCCGCCCAGATCATGGTCTCGTGCGCATTGGTAAAACGCTTGCCGCGAAAGTTGGGCATCGGGTTCGACTTACGCCATACAACGTCGTTCAAGATCCAGAACCCCTGATCCTGCAATGCCGCGCCAACCCTGAAAATGTTGTGATAGCTGCCGATCACCCAGATAGCCCCATTTGGCTTTAACAGGCGGCGCGCAGCTTTTAACCACGAACGTGTGAATTTATCGTAGACGGCAAAGCTTGCGAACTGGTCCCACTCATCGTCGACAGCATCCACCTTAGAATTATCCGGCCGATGCAGGTCGCCACGCAACTGTAGATTATAGGGCGGGTCAGCAAAGATCAGATCGACAGACTCTGCTGGCAGCGCGTTCATTGCTTCAATGCAATCGCCGGATATAATCGTGTTTAAGGGGAGTGCTTGAGCACCCTTTGTCATCGTCTTCATAAATACTGCCTCTGCCCCGGCACATTGTGTGCTCTTGGTTGAGAACAAGATGCCCTGACAGAGGATTCGCGGTCAATTTCTTTTTTGAATCAACTGGTTGGTTATTTATCTTGATACAATATATTGTGGACGGGTTTGAACAAACGTCTATGGTGTGGGGTCACCCCGATTTTTCCAAGCGCCTCTATGTGGCTTTTTGACCCGTATCCCATGTTTGTTTCCCAACCATAACCAGGGTGCTGTTGCGCCAGAGACAACATGACACAATCCCGACATATTTTAGCCATAATTGAGGCCGCAGAAATCGACTGCGACCGGGCGTCACCCTTGATGATTGCTTCGGATGCAATACTCAGGTCGTTCGGTATCATGTTACCGTCGATCAAAGCGTAATCTGCCGGAGTTTTAAGCCCTTCAAGAGCGCGAACCATAGCAAGATGACTGGCACGCAATATATTCAGCTCTTCGATTTCCTCGACCGAAGCATGCGCGACACTGACATCTGCCACCGACAGGATCACCTGATACAGCCGTTCGCGTCCGCGCTTGGTAAGTTTTTTTGAATCGTTCAGACCGTTGGGTATTTGGCTCGGGTCCAACACGACGGCCGCTGCGGTCACCGGCCCAGCCAACGGGCCGCGCCCGACCTCGTCAACGCCTGCTACGCGAATAAAGCCCCGGGAATAGGCGGCGCGTTCAAATGTGAAATCTGGTGTCATGCCAACTGGAAAACGCAGTCAGCAACAAACCTCAAGCCTTAATCGCGTTGTTTCGCCGTACCAGCGCATTCGTCGGGGGCGTAAAATCAGGAGGCGAGGGTCAAAACAAAAAGGGAGAGGTGCCCGAACACCTCTCCCTTCTCACTCAGGTGGCAAAACATACACACCACCCGACATTGGCACTCAGGTGTTACCCGCGAGCCAAACTGTATCCCGCATTGCGTAAGCAGCGGGCGTCATAACCGTACCGTTTCCCGTTGTGGGTCCGGATTTTCTGCGCGCACTGTTGCGGCAGACGGTTTGCGTAACGGTAATTCTCCTGAAGACAGCGATTGCCAAACATCTGCACTCGACCGCTGCGTGTATCAAAGCTTTGAAAGCATTCTTGCGGAAGCAGCTTCTCATTAACGCGGGTGTGGCTCTGTTTGCGCCGGTAAGCTTCGGGCAATGGGCGGGCCTCAATGTGATTGCCGGTATGGTTGCCCGTACCAACGCGAGGTTTCCGGTGCTTCGGTTGAGGATGATCGTGGTGCTGATCGGCACGCGGAGCACGGTAAACCGGCGCAGGCTTGGCGTGCTCACGGTGCTCGGCGCGCGGGGCGCGGTATACAGGTACAGGGTCGGCATACTGGCGCGTCACAGCTTGTTGGCGGGCCTCTTGGCGTTTGTTATTGTCGTGAATAAGTTTACCGATAATCGCTACACCCAAGACCCCCGCTGCAATGCGGGCCAAATCTCTCTCCTTGCTGCCCGCAGCGGCGGGGCTGACCGCGGCGGCGGTCACGGCAATCGCACTAGCGACGATTATTGCTATGAATCTACGGTGCATAGTCTGTTCCTTTATTAAGGGGTCGCGGGTTTGGCCCCATACACAGCCACCAGAGCGAGGGCCGTGCTAACCAAATGAGGCCGCCCCCTCGCGTCAAGCAATAGCACCCGCGTGCTATCCGATATCAATTGACCCAAAGACCGTCGGATATTGAATATCCGTTGGGAAAAGCGCAGTCTCGCCGATATGAAACATTTCCTTTTTCCCATCATCGCTGCGACCGGGCTCGGGCTCGCCGCGCTGCCTGCCCAAGCGGCTGGTTGCTATGCTGATTACAAGGCAAAGCAAGAAAACCCCTTGCGCCTCCACTACGGTGTGGCGCAGGTATCCGGCGAATGCAGCCGTACTGCCGCTCAGGCCGAGATTTCCAAGCGGCTTGCGGCCAAAGGCTGGACGCTATTGACCGTCGTTTCCGTTTTCGGTGACGAAGGGCTCAACCAAAGGAAAGAAAGTGCCGGATCAAACTTCCTTCGCTTCTGATATGCGCCGCAAAGGAGGGCGCTTTGTCAGCGGCGGTATCGCTGCGGTTACGGCGATTCTGCTTGTCGGGGCTGGCTTGCTTCTCTGGGCGCTGCCCGACGCCAATGCGTTCAATGCTCAGGTCGAACGCATCTTTATTGAAAACGATGACCTGACCACCCAAGCCGAAATCAAACTGCTTGAAATCCTCGCTCAATCGGGCAGCGCGTTTTCCGAAACCCTCTCCAGCTACCGCATCGTAATCATCGTGTTATTGGTCTTTGCGACTGCCATGCTTGTCGCCGCGCTTGTCTTCCTGATCATGCTGGTCGGCTTCAACCGCCGCATGGCGCAAATCGAACGCGTCGGCATACAGGTAAACTCTTTACTCATCAGCCGCGAAGAAAATACCGTTTACCTCAACAACCTCGGTTTCAAATTGACCGCCGCAGCCATGGAAACAATGTCGGTACTTGCCGAAGCCCGGATGGATGACGACGTGCTATCTGGCTCCGAAATCGAAGGAATGATCTCTGGCAGAATTGCGGCCGACTGCGACGAAGCCGCGGGTGCCACGCGCATCAAACGCCTGCGGGACACCTTGGGCAATCAAATCGTTTCGGAACTTCTGGTCAAAAACATTGCGCGTCGCGGTTACATGCTGGCCATCGACAAAGATGTGATCAAGGTCATCTAACCCCTTTCATTTTGTAACCCCTTTCATTTTGCTAAATAAACTCCGGGGGAGCCCCCGAAAGGGGGTGGGGGCAGCGCCCCCTCTGGACAGCCTACGATCTCTGGCCCTAGGGTGCGGCTACTGTCACAACCCCAAGGATCCGTCATGCCAGCCCCACGCAATCGCTTCAAACAAGCCCTTAACGATGGCAAAACAGTTTTCGGCTGCTGGCTCGGCCTTGCAGACACCTTCAGTGCCGAACTCATGGGAACCACTGGCTTTGACTGGCTGGTAATCGACGGCGAACACGCCCCGAACGATCTGCGGTCCATCACCGCGCAACTTCAGGTTCTTGAAGCGTCGCCAAGTCATCCGGTCGTACGGGTTCCTGTCGGCGAAACCTACTTAATCAAACAGATACTTGATGCAGGCGCACAGACCATCTTGGTACCGATGGTTGATAATGCGGATCAGGCCCGCCAGCTCGTAAGAGACGTTACCTACCCGCCTCTGGGTGATCGCGGTGTAGGCTATGCCTTGACCCGCGCCGCGCGGTTTTCGCAAATCGCCGATTACGGCACCACAGCCGACGCTGAAATTTGCCTGCTGGTGCAGGTCGAAAGCGTTAAGGGACTGAAAAACTTAGATGATATTCTTGCGATCGACGGCATTGACGGCGTCTTCATCGGCCCGGCAGACCTGGCAGCCGACATGGGCCACATGGGCGACCTACTCCACGCTGATGTTCAACACGCCATTATGGCAGCGCTGGCAAAAATCGCGGCCGCAGGCAAAGCCCCCGGCATTCTGTCCACTCACGATCCAATGACCAAAGATGCAATCAACGCCGGAGCGCGCTTTGTCGCAGTCGGAGCCGATAGCTTGATACTAAGTCATGCCGCACAAGCGTTGGCCGCAAAATGGAAAGCGACCAAAGCATGATACGCGGGATCATATTATTGGGGCTGGCCTATGTTCTCAGCCAGTTTTTCCGGGCCTTCTTGGCAGTACTCAGCCCGTTCTTGCGTGCCGACATAGGCGCAAACCCCGAAGACTTGGCATTTGCATCTGGGCTATGGTTCTTCGCATTCGCAGCCATGCAACTACCAGTGGGATGGGCTCTTGATACGATTGGACCCCGCCGAACGTCTGCAACCCTGCTGCTCATTGGCGGCGGCGGCGGTGCTGCATTGTTCGCAATGGCCACCCAGCCGTTGCACATCGACATTGCGATGGTCCTCATCGGCATAGGCTGTGCTCCGGTGCTGATGGCATCCTATTACATCTTTGCCCGCGAATTTCCGCCAGCGCGTTTTGTTGTGCTGGCGTCGGTGATGGTGGGAGTCGGCACCTTCGGCAATCTTGTGGCATCCTACCCAACTGCCATCGCGGCCGAAACGATTGGTTGGCGTGCTTCACTATGGGCGCTTTGTGCGATCACCACCCTTACAGCCTTGGGGATTTGGGCATTGGTCCATGACCCTGCCACTCCCGAAGGCGAAGAGCGCGGCAGCCTACTCGCCGTACTCAAGATCAAGGCACTTTGGTTTATTTTCCCGATCATGAGCGTGAGCTATGCGCAGTTGGGCGCTTTGCGTGGTCTTTGGATCGGCCCTTATTTCGAAGACGTCTTTACCGCTGATGCCCACCAGATCGGCATTGCGACCTTGTTGATGGGTATCGCGATGGTCATCGGTACGTTTGCATACGGACCGTTGGACAAGCTGATCGGCAGCACAAAGTTGATCGTGATCGTTGCTACCACTCTCAACCTTGCCGCCCTGGTCGGCCTGGTCCTGTACCCCGCCAGCAGCCTCGTGTTGTCTACGGTTTTCATGGCAGCAGTAGGCTTTTTCGGCGCGACCTATGCGCTGGTCATTTCTCATGGCCGGAAATTTTTGCCGCCCCAGTTGATAGGGCGCGGGATGACCCTGCTGAACCTGTGCAGCATCGGCGGTGTCGGCGTCGCACAGTTTTTGTCAGGTAAGGCTTATGCCGCGAGCCAACCGGCAACCAGCCTGCAAACCCCTTATGTGGTGATTTTCACCCTGTTTGCCGCACTCATGGCCGCGGGCCTGTTCATCTACCTCTTTTCGCGCGAAACCAGTGAATAGGTCAGGCCCCCTTTCCCCGCAGCTCCAAGCGGTATAAGAGGCCCGCACCATCACATTTTAGTATTGGAGTTTTAAGATGGGTTATCGCGTCGTCATCGCGGGTGCCACAGGTAATGTGGGCCGTGAAATGCTGAACATTCTGGCCGAGCGCCAATTTCCTGTGGATGAGATCGTGGCGCTTGCGTCGCGCAATTCCTTGGGAACAGAGGTCAGCTTTGGGGACAAGACACTCAAGACGAAAGACCTTGATACGTTCGATTTCACAGGCTGGGATATGGCGTTATTCGCCGTCGGTTCCGAGGCGACCAAAAAATACGCACCCAAGGCCGCTAAGGCCGGATGCGTGGTCATCGATAATTCATCACTGTACCGCTACGATCCAGATATCCCATTGATCGTGCCCGAAGTGAACCCACAGGCGATTCACGGATATTCCAAAAAGAATATCATCGCGAACCCGAACTGTTCGACAGCCCAGATGGTTGTGGCGCTCAAGCCGCTGCACGATCGTGCGACGATCAAACGCGTCGTGGTGTCGACCTACCAATCAGTATCCGGTGCGGGCAAAGACGGTATGGACGAGCTTTGGGATCAGACCAAGTCGATCTATAATCCGACCGACAGCAAGCCTCCGCGCAAGTTCACCAAACAGATCGCTTTTAACGTGATTCCGCATATCGATGTCTTCATGGACAGCGGCGACACGAAAGAAGAGTGGAAGATGATGGTCGAGACGAAAAAAATCGTCGATCCCAAGATCAAAGTGACGGCGACTTGCGTGCGCGTACCAGTTTTCGTGGGCCACGCCGAATCGATCAACATTGAATTCGAAGACCATCTGGACGAGAACGAAGCCCGCGACATCTTGCGCGAAGCGCCGGGTGTCATGGTGATCGACAAGCGCGAAGACGGTGGCTACGTCACCCCCATTGAATGTGCTGGCGATTTCGCTACGTTTATCAGTCGTATCCGTCAAGACAGCACCATCGACAATGGTCTGAACCTATGGTGCGTGAGTGACAACCTGCGCAAGGGGGCGGCATTGAACGCGGTCCAGATCGCGGAACTTTTGGGCCGCGAAGTCTTGAAAAAGGGCTGAACGCCAACGTATATCTTACATTGGAAGGCCTGCATATTGCAGGCCTTTTTGCTATCCTACCTTCGGTTTGGCGCTTGAGGTGGGAAGATCGAACCAAAGCTCGCCCGCCCGAAATGCACCCTTGACCAAACGCCCTGGTTCCAAGGCATGGGGAAACTGGGCAACCCAGTCTCGATAGTTGTCGTTAGAGATAATGATCGCGTCCGTTTCATGTGCCGCTCGCAGAATATAGGGGTCGGCTACATCCCCCTTTGGCACGACCGTGACAGAGTCTGTTGGTAAGTTCAAAAGCCTGCTCAGCGGTTTGGTTCCCAGATACTGCCCTGCAATGAGATACCCCGCATTCGCATCAAAGAAGACTTCCGGCGCGAACCCAAGCTTTGAAAGATGGTGCACTACGTCTTGAACCGGTTCGATGCGGGGCGTACCGTCGAACCAATACATGACATTTGAACCATCGATGACAACTGCCTTGGGGTCAGTGTACGTGTCTTGTTGCGCCAGCCACGTTTGCGCTTCTTTGAACAACAAGATGACGCTTGCTATCGCGCTCGGCCCTGCCAGCAGAATCAGGTCGCTGGTTATCGGTTGCGAGAATGCGAAGACGACACCAAGTATCGAAATAAGAAATATGAGGGCTGGCGCAATCATGGCACGAGGAAACCAGCCAGTGCTTATATAAACAAGACTAAACTTGTTACCTCGTACCCTAGAAAAACCTGGTATCAGACCGGAAGAAACATTTCTTTGTCAGCGCTGTAACATTCCAGCCCGCCTTCACCGATATCGGTCCAGAGGCCATGCAGGGTCAGTTCGCCTGCTTTTACCTTTTGCTCGATCCATGGGAAGGTCATCAGGTTTTCAAGCGATGTCATCACCGCATGTTTCTCAAGCTGGCGTACCTGCTCTTTGGGGTCCTCAATGTCCGCGACAATATCGTATTTCGGGCGTAAAATATCCATCCATCGCCCGACAAAGCTGTCTTTGGCATCTAGTCCGGGCGCTTTGCCCTGGCACATATCAATACACCCCTGCACCCCCCCACAGCTAGAATGCCCTAGCACGATAAGGTGGGCCACTTTTAGCACCTGCACGGCATATTCCACCGCAGCAGACGTACCGTGCTGTTCGCCGTCAGGTTGGTAGGGTGGTACAAGGTTAGCAATATTGCGGTGGATAAAGAATTCACCCTGGTCAGCACCGAAAATCGACGTCACATGGACGCGACTGTCACAACACGAGATGACCATTGCGCGGGGATGCTGACCGTCACTGGCCAAGCGGCGATACCACGCTTGATTCTCAGCGTAACTCGTTGCTTTCCACCCGTGATACCTTTGCACCAGATATGAGGGTAGGGGTTTAGCCTTGTCCATATGCGTCTCGCCTCTTTGAATTGCAAACGGGATACTCTGAATTCTTATCACATTCGAGCGATAATATACTCGGGCTTAAACCATTTGAAAATCTCTATCCCTCTATGGTCATTTCATATCGTGGGGGCGGTACTAAAAGGTGATAAAATGCAGGTTTTGCAAATGCGACCTACTGAACAGGTCTGTGTCGACCACGTACGGCTCGGCTCCCTCTACGCGCAACTGGGCGAGGTGGACGCCGAAGATGTCGTTGCTCGCACGATGGAGGAACTTGCCTTGCGCATATCTCATTGCGATAGGCTTTTTCATGCCTCGAATTGGGGCGAGCTGCGCAAAAACAGCCGTTCCTTGATTGCGATTGCGGATCAAGTAGGCTTGGCCAAGCTGACTGCTGTCGCACGTGACGTTACCAAGTCGATAGATCAAAAGGATCATGTGGCCGTGGCCGCCACCTTAAGACGACTGATCCGGATAGGCGAACGTTCACTGACTGCCATTTTGGATATGCCTGCATCGTCATTCTGACGGGCTTGCAGTGGCACAGGATAAGATTAGGCTGCGGCAAAAATACTTGCCCGAAAGGTCTTACTCTATGTCCGCCCAATTCGCCGACCCTACCCAAACGTCGATCCCGCTGCATCTCATTGCTCAGGATCAACTAAGTGATTGGCTGAAAACACGGTCCGATTCAGTCGCAGCCTGGGTCGGTGCCAACGGTTTCACCGGCGGCTTGGGGCAAGCGTTGGCCCTGCCAAACCCTGACGGCACGATTGTATGCGCTTTGGCAGGCTACGGCACGCCGTCAACGCGCGAACGCGGTCGCTTTCATCTGGCTGGAGCTGCTGTCAGTCTGCCAACAGGGGTCTATCACCTTGAAACCAGCTTGGATCCAAAGGTTCTTGCGATCGAAAGTCTTGGCTGGCTGCTTGCCTCTTATCGTTTCGACCGCTACGCCCAAACCTCGCCGATGAAGGCGCAGCTAATTGCCCCTCCGGGTATAGATGCCGCCCTCGTAATTGCCCAAGCTGAGGGCGAGTTTCTAACGCGAGATCTCATCAACACACCTGCGTCCGACATGGGGCCGCCCGATCTGGAAACTGCTGCACGAAATTTGGCAAAACAGCATGGTGCAAATATAGCTGTCTTGGTGGGGGATGACCTGCTTTCGCATAATTTCCCGCTTATCCATGCGGTGGGCCGGGCTGCCGACCGTGCGCCTAGGTTGATCGACCTCAAATGGGGGTCGGAGGGCAGAAAAATTACCCTGGTTGGCAAGGGAGTTTGCTTTGATACAGGGGGGCTTAACCTCAAACCCGGTGCCTCAATGGGGCTTATGAAAAAAGATATGGGCGGGGCTGCCGCCGTCCTCGGTCTGGCTCATATGATCATGGCCACAGGACTGAAGTTGCAACTCAGGGTTCTGATCCCTGCGGTCGAAAACTCTGTTTCCGGCAACGCTTTTCGACCACAGGACATCCTGACCTCTCGTAAGGGTCAAACGATTGAGGTTAACAATACCGATGCCGAGGGGCGTTTGGTGTTAGCCGATGCACTGGCGCTGGCGGACGAAGACCAACCTGATCAGATCATTTCAATGGCGACGCTGACAGGTGCGGCACGGGTTGCAGTCGGACCTGATCTTGCCCCATATTTCAGCAACGACCCCACCTTTATCACGTCCCTCGAGTCAGCGGCGGACCTACAATCCGATCCGGTGTGGCGTATGCCTTTCCACGCGCCTTACGAGCCGATGATCGAACCCGGGATCGCTGACCTTGATAACGCACCGGCGGGCGGGTTCGCCGGAAGCATTACCGCAGCACTATTTTTGCGCCGCTTCGTCACCGCAAGCCCATACGCGCATTTTGACATTTACGGATGGCAACCAACCTCGGCACCGGCCCGACCCAAGGGTGGGGTGGGTCAGGCAACCCGCGCCCTGCTATCAACATTAGAAACTTTGCTTTGCAAATGACCGATTATCGATTGCAACCCGACCCGGCCTTGGTCGTGTCGCGATTGCCGGGCCAGGTGATCAGCGCCATCACTGAACTGCGTCAGCATCCCCGAGGCCCTCGCGAACGACAGTCGCTATTCGGCGATGAATTAACCATTCTAGATGAATTCGGGCCGTGGTCTTATGTCCAACTAACTAAGGATAACTACTGCGGTTACATGCAAAGCACCGCAATAGGACCACAAACGCCGGCGACCCATTGCGTGTCTGCCAGAGCCACGCATGCCTATAGTCAACCCGACTTCAAATCTGCCGATCGGAGCTCTTTAAGTTTTGCAAGCCGGATAACGGTACAGGATGAAACTGCCAGATTTGCAAAAACCAGCTTGGGCTATATCCCTCTTCAGCATCTGACTTTGCTAACGGAAACCAGCAGTGACCCCGCCGCCATCGCCCACGTTTTTTTGGGTACCCCTTATCTTTGGGGGGGCAACAGTTCTTGGGGCATAGATTGCTCAGGCCTTGTGCAGGCAGCATTGCTGGCATGCGACATGTCCTGCCCACCCGACAGTGATCAACAAAAATCCCAATTGGGCACGTCATGCCCTTCGGGTTCAGAGTATGTGCGCAATGACTTATTATTCTGGAAAGGTCACGTGGCATTGATAACCAGTGCCGACATGCTGATACACGCGAACGTGCATCATATGGCTGTGAGATATGAACCCATCGATGACGCAGTGCATCGTATCGCCCGAACGGATGGGCCCGTTACGGCGCACAAACGTCTGAGAAATTCCAAATGGTCTTAAATCCAACCACCGCTGCATACCTGCGGGGGGTCAGTTCTCTACTGCCTTGATGAATTTACGTTCCAACACGCGCAGCACGGCGTTCAAATCGTGCCCGCGCCGCAGCACCTGACCATTCGGACCGATGACCGCATACATCCCTTGTTTCATCCGTAACTTTGGCCGTTTCTCGATTCTGTATAGGGGCATCTCCGCCGTGCGCCTAAATATCGAAAACACGGCAACCTCTCTTAGACACGATATACCATAATCGCGCCATTCACCTGCGGCGACCATTCGGCCATAGAGGGATAGGATCGGCGCCAATTCCGTCCGATGGAATGCAATTTGTTCCGGAACGGATCCAGTCGGCGGCTGGGAGGATTGAATATGCAAAGTCATCCTTTGACACTTGCGCCCTTCACGGATCAAATCAAGAGGCACGCGGATCAAATACCTTGAAAGCGTTACAAATATTTCGCAATACTACACCGAATGAAACATAAAGGCTGCACGGCATGACACCTCAAGATCGCGCTGAGAAATCCGCCGCTGCGATGTGGGCAAAGGATAATGCCAGTCAAAGTCTTGGTATACGGCTCGATAGAATGGCTCCGGGGCAAGCCGATCTTTCAATGACAGTGACCCCCGATATGTTGAACGGGCATGGAATCTGTCATGGTGGTTATATCTTTACACTCGCGGACAGCGCCTTTGCATTCGCCTGCAATTCATACAATCAACTCGTCGTCGCTATGCAAAACCAGATCACGTATCTTGCGCCCGCTCAGGCGGATGATCGCTTGACGGCGCGAGCAACCGAACAAGCCAGAACCGGACGTTCTGGTATATACGATGTCACGATCGCGGGCCAAGACGGTCGCACCATCGCATTATTCCGGGGCCTGTCCCGAACTATTCCTGGTCAACACTTCCCAGAGGAAACATCAGAATGAAAGACCTCACCCCCGCAAGGTCCAGCCTCGACCCGATCGAAATCGCAAGCCGTGACGAAATCAGTGCCCTGCAACTCGACCGTCTGAAATGGTCGCTGCGCCACGCTTACGAGAACGTGCCGTTTTATCGAAAGAGCTTTGACGAGGCAAAAGTCCACCCGGACGATCTTTGTAGCCTCGATGATCTGGCGAAATTCCCCTTCACGGCAAAAACTGATCTACGTGACAACTATCCGTTCGGCATGTGTGCGGTACCGCGCGACAAATTGGCACGCGTCCACGCCTCATCCGGGACCACCGGCCAGCCTACGGTTGTGGGCTATACCGAAAACGATCTGTCCCACTGGGGAAACGTGGTCGCGCGGTCATTGCGCGCAGCAGGTTTAAAGCGGGGTGATATGCTCCATAATGCCTATGGCTATGGCTTGTTCACTGGAGGTTTAGGTATCCATTTGGGCGCTGATGCGTTGGGTGTCTGCACGGTGCCAATATCCGGCGGCATGACACAGCGTCAGGTTCGTCTGATTGAAGACTTCAAACCCACCGGTATCACCGTGACCCCTTCATATGCCTTATCGATCCTGGATGAATACGCCCGCCAGGGCGTCGATCCGCGCCAATCCTCCCTTGAGGTCGGCATATTTGGCGCTGAGCCTTGGACAAATGCAATGCGGCTTGAGATCGAGCAAGCCTTCGATATGCACGCCGTCGATATTTATGGGTTATCCGAAATAATCGGCCCCGGGGTATCTTGCGAATGTGTGGAAACCAAAGACGGGCTGCACATCTGGGAAGACCATTTCTACCCCGAAGTCATTGACCCAGTAACTGGTCGCACCGTCGCCGACGGCGAAAAAGGCGAGCTGGTGTTCACCTCACTGACCAAGGAAGCTTTCCCCATCATTCGCTATCGCACCCGCGACCTTAGCCGCTTGCTTGCCGGTACAGCCCGCACAATGCGCCGGATGGAAAAAGTCACCGGGCGCAGCGATGATATGATCATCCTGCGCGGCGTCAACGTCTTCCCTACTCAGATCGAAGAAGCGCTGATGGCCACACCGGGCTTGGCCCCGCATTTTCAAATCCATCTCGATAACCCGGGTCGTATGGATCAACTTCATGTTTTATGTGAATGCACCGATGCCAGCCTTGGTGCCGACGCCCGCGCCGATGCCGCGAAAGCATTAGCCACGCGGATCAAGGACACAGTGGGCATCAGTGTTACCATTGACCTGATTAATAAGGGCATGGTGGCGCGATCAGAAGGCAAGGCGATACGAATTATCGACAATCGCACCCGGCACTAGGTGCCATAACGCGCCATGAACATTTCGACTGCGCTATCGACGACCCGGTCGATTTCCCCTTCGGATACGGT
>DRFG01000236.1 GCA_011050655.1 Roseobacter sp. | reverse complement strand
TCACGCCCATCTTGTCGGCGAAAATCTCTTCGCCCTCGTCATCGACCACGCCGCAACGGTCGCCATCCCCATCAAAGCCCAACGCAAAATCTGCGCCCGACGCTTTCACCGACGCTGACATGTCGTGCAGCATTTCCATCGCTTCGGGGTTTGGGTTGTAATGGGGGAAAGTATAATCCAGAGTGTTGTGGCTATCGACGACTTCGACGCCCAACCGCCGGAACAATTCAGGTGCAAAGGCCGCCGCAGTGCCGTTTCCGGTGGCGCAAACGACCTTAAGCTTGCGGGTCATTCTGAAGTCACCGACGAGGTCATCAAGATACGCTTCGCGGACACCATCTACGAATTCATATTTGCCCCCCTCGCGGGGCGTGCCGCGTCCCTCCAGAACAATGTCGCGTAGCTCGGACATTTCATCCGGGCCATGGGTCAGCGGGCGTTCGAATCCCATCTTGACGCCGGTCCATCCATTGGGGTTATGCGACGCCGTGACCATCGCAACCGCGGGCGCATCCAGGTGGAATTGCGCGAAATATGCCATGGGCGATAGGCAAGGGCCGATGTCCTTGACGTGAATACCTGCTTGGATAAGGCCCAGTATCAGGGCGTTCTTTATCGAAAGGGAGTAATCTCTGTAGTCGTTTCCAACAGCAATTACCGGTTCGATTCCGCGTCGCAGCATCTGCGTTCCCAAGCCAAGGCCCAGTGCGGTAATGCCGGGAAGATTGATAGCTTCAGGATATTGCCAGCGCGCGTCATATTCGCGAAATCCGGTCGGTGCGATCATCGGGTCGCGCAGGAACTCCCAAGTGTTTGGGGTAACTTTGGAAAGCGGCTTGGTCATCGGAACGTCCTAATCGAAATGGATTTGATAGCGATATAATCTCGATAGAATGTATGGGTGTGAGTATCAACCGAGAGGTTACCGGTCCTCTATAACTTCGCCGGTTCGTTCTCAGCTACCTGTTGGTCTGTGATGGCCCCGCCCCGGTTGTGCGGGGCGGGGCCGATCAGCTTAACCGATTATCGCATTCAACGTCGGTGATGGGCGCATCACGGCCTCGGTCTTGGATGGGTCCGAATGGTAATAACCCCCCAGATCAACCGGCTTGCCCTGCACCGCTGCAAGTTCATCCAAGATCTTGCTTTCATTGGTCGCCAGCTTTTCCGCGATGGGCGCAAAATGCTTTGCCATCGCGGTATCGTCGGTTTGGGACGCCAAAGCTTGAGCCCAGTAAAGTGCAAAGTAATAATGGCTGGCGCGGTTGTCAGGCTCGCCTACCTTGCGAGAGGGCGATTTATTGTTGTCGAGGACGCCTTGTGTTGCGGCATCTACAGCCTTGCCTAATATACGGGCCTTTTCGTTGTTTTTCTGATCCGCAAGGAATTTCAGACTTTCGCCCAAGGCGCTGAATTCACCCAAGGAATCCCAACGCAAATGGTTTTCTTCGACCAATTGTTGTACATGTTTGGGGGCCGAACCACCGGCGCCGGTCTCGAACAAACCGCCACCTTGCATCAGTTTCACGATCGAGAGCATTTTTGCCGAAGTCCCTAATTCAAGAATGGGGAACAGATCGGTAAGATAGTCGCGCAGCACGTTGCCGGTGATCGCGATTGAGCTTTCGCCCTTACGGATCGTTTCAAGTGTTTGGCGTGTTGCCTTGGCGGGGGACATTATTTGAAACTTGTCGGCCACGCCTTTGGCTTCGAGGATCGGCTTCACATAGGCGATGAGTTCGGCATCATGGGCGCGATCGCCGTCCAGCCAGAAGATGGCTTCGCAACCTTCGGCTTTCTGACGGTCTATGGCCAGTTGCACCCAATCTTCGATAGGCGCTTTGCGGGCAGAAGCGGCCCGCCAGATATCGTTCGCCTCGACGTTATGTTCGGAAATCACATCACCATTGGCAGCGATCATCTTGACCGTACCATCAGCGGGGATTTCAAATGTGGTCGGGTGAGAGCCGTATTCCTCGGCCTTTTGCGCCATTAAACCGATGTTCTGCACTGTGCCTGAAGTGGTGGGGTCAAGTGCGCCGGTCTCTTTGAAATACTTGATGCTTTCATCATAAACGGGTGCGTATGAATTGTCAGGTATCACGCAATTGGTATCGTGTTCCTTGTTGTCAGGCCCCCAGCCCTTGCCGCCGGCACGGATCAGCGCGGGCATCGACGCGTCGATGATAACGTCGGAAGGGACGTGCAGATTGGTGATCCCTTTGTCGGAGTTCACCATATACATCGGCGGACGTTCATCCATCGCCGCTTTGATCGCAGCCATGATCTCAGGCTTATCGTCAATGCGTGCCATCATGTCACCGATACCCGCGTTAGGATTCACGCCAGCGGCCTTGAGCTCTTCGCCGTATTTCTCGAACACGGGTTTAAGGAATTCGCGTACCGCGTGACCAAAGATGATCGGATCAGAGATCTTCATCATCGTCGCCTTCAAATGCAGCGAGAAAAGCGTGCCTTCGGCTTTGGTTTCTTCGATCTGCTTTGCCAAAAACTTGTCGAGCGCTTTGGCTGACATAAATGTCGTATCAACGACGGTACCAGCAGGAAGCGTCACGCCGTCCTTAAGCACTGTCTCCGCGCCATCGGCTGCAATGTGAACAATCTTGGCAGCGCCTGCCTGAGCATCTGTCAGTGTAAGGGATTTCTCGTTCGAGAAGAAATCACCGTCGGACATCGAAGAAACCTTGGTTTTGCTATCCTTTGACCATGTTCCCATCGAATGTGGGTTCGCCATAGCGTATTTCTTGACTGCGTTTGCGGCGCGGCGGTCAGAGTTGCCTTCGCGCAGAACGGGGTTCACCGCCGATCCTTTGATCGCGTCATATGCGGCGCGGGTCTTCTTTTCTGCGTCGCTGCTGGGTGCCTCGGGATAATCTGGCAGAGCATAGCCCTGAGACTGCAATTCTTTGACTGCGGCCACCAGCTGCGGCACCGAGGCAGAAACGTTGGGCAGCTTGATGATGTTGGCGTCGGGCGTCTTTACCAGTTGTCCCAAAATAGCCAGATCATCCGATTGCTTCTGATCGGCTGTTAGCGCTTCGGGAAAGGCAGCCAAAATCCGGCCTGCCAATGAAATATCGCGGGTACCGATCGAAATACCGGCAGCATCAGCAAAGCTGCGGATAATCGGCAACAGCGAATATGTCGCCAGCTCGGGGGCCTCATCAACCTGAGTGTAGATGATGTCGGGTGTGGTGGTGTCAGCCATGGTTTCAAGCCTTTCCTGAAGTTTGGTATGCGATAGTACACTTAGTTTGAAATATCCACCTCTCCTGCATCAAAGGTGGTTCGATTTTATGGTTTCATCTAAAGTATGCGGTCTATTCCGGGTTGCCAGTACGAGGTTATCTCGCGCTATAGTGCCTGCAACCTAGGGAGGGTAAATTAAATGAATGATCAATCTGCAATGCAGCGCGGAACAGGGTTTGATATCCCTGATCCCATAGACCTGCCAAGCCTTAAAGGTAAGGTTTCAACCGAAGAATGGAGGTTGCGCTGCGAACTTGCCGCGACCTACCGCTTGTGCGCCATGCATGGCTGGACTGATCTTGTGTTTACGCACATATCCGCGCGGCTACCCGATGAGAATGGGCAGGAACGCTTTCTTATCAACCCTTATGGTTTGATGTTCGACGAAATGACGGCGTCTGCGCTGGTGAAAATCGACCTAGACGGCAACATTTGTCAAGAAACCCCATATTTTATCAATCCCGCTGGTTTTACAATCCATTCGGCCATTCACGCAGCACGGCACGATGCAGGGTGCGTAATCCACGTCCATACTCCGTACGGTGTGGCGGTTTCGGTTCAAAAGGGCGGGCTGCGGCGCTATACACAGTTTTCGATGATCGTGAATAATGACCTTGCCTATCACGACTACGAGGGAATCGCGCTGAACCTGGAGGAGCGGGAACGGATCGTAAATGACATCGGCGATAAGAGCCTGTTGATGCTGCGCAATCACGGGACCCTGACCGTCGGGCCGAACTGTGCTCTGGCATTCTTGCGCATGTACTTCCTTGAAAACGCCTGCAAGACGCAAATCTTCGCTCAGGCTGCTGGCGGAGAAGAGTATTTGCACGAAGAAACCCAAGAGATGGCGGATCTGGTAGCAAGCCAAGCCTCGGGGGCGTTCACACCGGGGTCGGGTGACAATCTGGTCTGGCCGGGCTTAATGCGCAAACTAAAGCGGACCAATCCAGGCTATGATGCCTAAGGGCGGTTCCCCGGTCTGGCTGTGCCGGGCCGGGGGGCGTGTCTGGGTGCTCGTCTGAAAGAAGACCGGTAAGCTCAAAGGGCGGCATCCCGGATGATAGCAACAGGGCGACACCACCCTGCGGATGCAGCCTTGATCTTAACCGGAAAGCACTGAACCTCAAAACCTGTGTCCGGCAGTTGATCAAGATTGGCGAGCTTTTCCATATGGCAGTACCCGCGATCCATCCCCGCGCGATGGCCTTCCCAGATCAGTCCGGCGTCCCCTGTTTCGTTAACTTTTTTGGCTGTGTGGACAAAGGGCGCGTCCCAGCTCCATGCGTCGGTACCACAGACCCGCATCCCCCGTTCCGTTAGCCAGTTCGTCGCGGCCCGTCCGATTCCGCACCCGGTGGGGACATATGCGGGCGTGCCGTATTTTTCGGCTGCGGCGGTGTTGACCAAGACGATGTCGCCAGGGCACAGGTCATGCCCGATCCGGTCAAATTCGGCTGCCATCTCTAAGGCGGTCACTACGTGACCGTCAGGCAGGTGGCGAAAATCCACCTTTACGCCGCGGCCGATGCACCATTCCAATGGAACTTCGTCGATTGTAATTGCCCGTTCCCCGCCGTCCATAGTCGAATGAAAATGGTAGGGAGCATCTAGGTGGGTTCCGTTATGGGTGGACAGGGTAATCTGCTCGACAGCCCAGCCCTCTCCTCCGGGAAGCTGGTCAGCCTGCACGGACGGGAAAAATTGCAACATTTGATCGCCGGTCTCGGCATGCGAAAAATAGGTGATCTTCGGGGCCAGCCCGGGTGGGTCGGCGAACTCGGTGTTTTCCAGTGGGCGAGAGAGATCAATTAGTTGCATGTCGTCACCTTGTAGTATCATCGGCTCAAGAGGCCAGTTGCAATTTGCGGTATAAAAACAAGCGCTACCAGTGTCGTCGCCATAATAAGCGCAAACGGTGCCGCGCCGCGAAAAACTTCGCCCAATGTCACACCAATGTCTCGCAGACTGCTCTGAACGACGAAAACCGATAGGCCCAACGGGGGTGTTAGCAATCCTATCTCGACGGCCAGCACAGTTATCAAGCCGAAATGCACGGTGTGGACACCCATTTGCTGCGTAATAGGAAAAGCAAGCGGTACCGTGACAAGCATAATGGAAGATGAATCCAGCACAGTCCCAAGGATGATCAAGAGCGCCGCAAACAGCAGCAGAAATTCAGTCGGGCCAATGCCAGAATTCAGCGCAATCTGCGTGATTGAGGCGGGCACACCAGAGAATGCGAGCATCCGACTATAGATCGACGCACCGATGATCAGGAAACAAACGGCGGCGGTGATGTGTCCGGTTTGTACCGAAATACGCCACGCGGCTCTGGCTCCGATGCGGCGCATCGCAAATCCGATGACCAGAGCGGCGGCTGCCCCGACGGCCCCAGCTTCTGTGGGCGTGAAAAACCCCATATAGATGCCCGAAAGTACTAACCCCGCCAAACCGACCCCCGGAAGTATCGCGCGTATGGGAACGTCAGCGTCGCTGGGCATATCCGAGGGTAGAGTGAACAGATTGGGTCTAAAGTAGCCTAATAGCGAAAGATACCCGATATAGGCGAAGGTGAGCAGTAGACCGGGTCCGATACCGCCGATGAACAGATCGCCTACCGATGTGTCGGTCAAGATAGCAAACAGTATCAATAACAACGACGGTGGGATCAGCATGCCCAGAACTGACGAACCGGCCACCACACCCACCGCTACACTTCGCGCTGTCCCTGCACGGATCATCTCGGGTACCGCGACTTTAGAGAACACAGCAGCCGATGCTATCGATACCCCTGTGATCGCGGCGAAAACCGCATTCGACAGGACTGTGGCTACACCAAGCCTGCCACGCCAATGGTGAAGTCTAGCGGCGATTACGGCAAACGTGTCACGGCCTAGCCCGGTTTCTGAAACGGTCAGTCCCATCAACACAAACAAAGGCACGACGCCAAACGTGTAGTCTGCGATACTGTCCGTCGCAGCCAATGCGACAAAATTCATCGCAAGCTTGAGCTTGCCCGTTATCGCCCAAACCCCGAACAATGATACCCCGGCCAGCGCGATGGCGACGTGTACCCCAACGTATATAGCCAAGGTAATAGCCGCGAGGGACACATAACCAATTAAAATCGGCTCCATCAAGTTTGCTTGCGTAGAGTTTTCATTCCATTAGTGGCCGTGATGGTAAAAGACATGGCGAGCAAAGCCGACCCAAGTACTATCAGTCCCAAAAAGGGCCAGACGGGCAGGGTGAAATGCCCTGAAATCCCCTCCATCTCAGCGCGGTCATAAGCGCGGATCATCTTGGGCCAGACGGTCCAGGCTAGAACCGCTGCAAATACGGCCCCACATAGCTGTGCGAAAATATCCATTCCAGTGGCTATCGCAGGTCGGCGGCGGCGTATCATTCCTAAAATGCCGTCAGACCTGATCATTTCACCAGAGTGATGGGTGTGGGATATCTGAAGGAAGACGATACCAACAATCGAAAATTTTACCATCTCGGGCACGCCTGCAATCGGGTTGCCGAACAGTTCCCGCCCCAGGATATCGCCCACGATAAGCAACATCAGCAAAATTATCCACAGCGTCGCCACTATGTTCGCGAGTCGCATCATCGCGATAGCAGCACGGTTTAGAAACGGTGCGTGGCCCGATGGGCCTGTGCCAGTCACTTTGCCGACCAATCGCGCGGCATATGCACCCCTGCTTCCTCTAAATGTGTGACATATGCCTCTAGGACATGCGTACCTTCTAGACCTTTTGCATCCTGTTCGGCTGCCCAGTCTTGCGCGAGATTGGGCAGTTTGTTGGCCCATTCCTTGCGAACATCTTCGGATAATTCGGTGACATGAGCGTTACCGGCCTCGAATTCGTTGAATGCCTTGGTGACCCGTAGCGTCAGATTGGCTTCGTACGATCTAGCGAAGGCGTGGGCCCCGGCTTTAAGAGCGGCCTGCACCTCGGAGGACTGTTCATCGTACCAGCTTTTCTTGGCGACGATCCCTCCTGCGTACTGGGCACCAAAATGGACTTTGGTTACGTAGGGGGCGACTTCGTGAAGCTTGGCTGCGGCCGCGGCTGTCGGAAACACGATGACCCCTTCGGCCACTCCGGACTTTATATCGTTGTAATAGGTGGTCAAATTACCTGAAACTCCGACAGCCCCGGTGTCTTTGAGCCAATTTACAGCAGCACCCGGCGCACTGATTTTATGCCCCTTCAGGTCGTCTAGGGATTTCACCGGAAATTTTGTCATCAAAAGATAATCTTCGAGCCCGAAGCCCCCGCCCAAATACTCTAGGTCCAAATCCTCCCACATCTTACGCATACCGGGAATCTCGTCGGTCATGGCATCGACCGTTTCCAACACCAGTTTTACATCCGATGGTCCAAACGGCGTCACGTAAGTGATGTTTTGCAAACTCAACAATGACGGTTCAAACAGGGATGACACGATTCCGACCTGAGCGAGCCCGTCTTCCATGGCCTCTAGTTCGCCTCCCACCTTGGCCAAGGTGCCCCCGTAAGCTTCAGTCCAGTCTATTTCAGTGCCGCTGCCCTTAAGCGCCATGTCAACCGCCGGGATAAACGTTTCCGACATTGTTTTGACCCATAAGAAAACCGGCGGGTGTCCTGCTACGACAGTCACATCAATGGATTCGGCCTGAGATTTGAACGGGAGGGCAAGTAGGGTCATCAGTGCGACGGTGGTAAGCGTCGTGGATTGCATCAAATTGTCCTCGCGATTGTGCCAAAACCTAAAATTTGGCATGATGGTTGGAAGTAACTGTCTGTACGATTGTATAATGTGTCAGCAAACACACTGCTTGAATATGAGCAGAGAGAAAAGAAGGTCTGCAATCAAAATGATTGAATCTGACGATCAGACAGGTTTCGTGCCATCCAGCGATGGCCGTATTGCCAGGGGTGAAATAACTCGGGAAAAGGTTCTGGATGCTGCGGAACGATGCTTTGCGATGACCGGGTTTGACGCCGTGACGGTGCGCCAGATCGCCCGAGAAGCGAAGGTTACGCTTGGTGTTGTGGGTTTTCACGGTGGCAACAAGGAAGCACTTTTTCTGACGGTGCTCAAACGTCGTGTTGAAACCCTGAATACCCTACGGCTTGAGCGGCTCGATGAACTGAAGACCCAAGGCGAACCTACGATCGAGAGCCTTGTCTCGGCTTATGTCACGCCCTATCTTGAGATCGCTTCACGTGGTGACCCGCAGTGGCGGGCATATGCGATGCTGATTGCACGGATTGTATCTGATGATCGGTATTATCTTGAGATGGGTCCGCTTTATGACCCGGTGGCGCGGGTATATCTAGCCGAGCTGGCAAAGTTGCGCCCCGATGCCGCCCCTCAGCTTTTGGCAGCAAGTCTGACATTGACGGTTTCGGCGATGATTTCGATTGTCGCCAGCCAGGCACGCATTGCTGGTCTTTCCGATAAGGCGGCCCCCGATCTGCCCTTGGCATATAAAGAGGTTTTAATAGACTTCTGTGCAGGTGGCATTCTGCGCGCACTTGAGCCTAAATAGCGCCAACTGAAGTTTTGCGAAGGGCGCACGCTATATGAAGTCATATCCGAAAATCTGGTTCATGCGACACGGTGAAACCGAATGGAATGCCGAAGGGCGCGTGCAGGGACAGACCGAATCTGTGCTATCCGCGCAGGGCGTCGAGCATGCGAAACAACAATTCCGTTTGATGGCCCCCATTCTAGAGGCCAACCCCCCTTGCATAGTGTCGCCGTTACGTAGAACACGACAGACCGCAGATATTGCGCTGGGCGGTCGGGAATACGAAGTGGATGACCGCCTGAAGGAGGTTTTCGCGGGGGAGTGGGAAGGGCAATTACGAACCGATATCTACAAGAACCTCCCCGAAGGGATTACGCCTGCAACACCCCATATAGAGTTTTACGCTGCCGCGCCCGGCGGAGAGGGGTTTGATGCGTTTCAGGCCCGAGTAAGGGAATTTGTTGCGACGCTTACCGAACCTACCGTCATCGTCGCTCATGGGTTGAGCGGTCAGTTGCTGCGCGGTGAATTATGCGGGCTTAGCCGGTCAGATCTGGGCAAGCTGACGAACCGGCAAGGGTGCGTCTATGTGATTGAAGATGGTGTGGAGACGGTGCTTGACCTTGACGCGTGAGAACCCCTCAGAGGGTCTGTTCCCCGTTGCCGTGATTGGCTGTGGCTTGATCGGTGCAAGCTGGGCGGCGCTGTTTTTGGAAGCAGGGCATCACGTGCGGGCATGGGACCCGATACAAGCCACACGCGAGGGCTTTGGTGATCGGGTTGCAACGCCGCGCCAGCAGTTGCGCGAGATCGGGGGCGGTGCCGCGAACAAAGGTACGTTAACCATCTGTGAAACCTTGCAAGAGGCCGTGGTGGGGGTGCGCATAATTCAGGAAAACGCCCCTGAAAATGTACCGCTGAAGCGAGATCTATATGCCCAGATCGAGGCAACCGTAAAAAGTGACGTTATCATCGCCTCAAGCACGTCGGCACATCCCTGGTCACATTTATCCGTGGAAATGCAGCATCCCAACCGGTTGGTTACCGCCCATCCTTTCAACCCGCCGCACTTGGTCCCATTGGTTGAATTATTTGGACCAGATGATGCGATCTTGTCGGTTGCAGAGCAATTTTATCGGGGATTGGGTTCGGTCCCGGTACGTTTGAAGAAGGATGCTGTGGGGCATATTGCGAACCGGCTGGCGTCCGCCCTATGGCGAGAAGCCGTGCATCTGGTGGCGGAAGGTATCGCCGATGTGGAAGCCGTGGATCTTGCATTGGTGAACGGACCGGGATTGCGGTGGTCGGTATTGGGGGCCCATATGGCGTATCATCTAGGTGGCGGCACCGGCGGCATGGCAAGCTATTTGGAACACCTTGGGCCAAGTCAAGAAAAGCGTTGGGCCGATTTGGGAACCCCAAGCCTTACACCGGATGTCTGCAACCAGCTAATCTTGGGTGTGGAGACAGAGGCCGCAGGGCGAAGTGTCTCAGAACTTGAGGCAGAACGCGATGCGGCCCTTATTGCACTGGCAAAGATGCGCAAATCACAGAAGTGATTTGCGTGACCGCATGGCAGCGGTGATTGTCCCATCATCAAGGTAATCCAACTCTCCTCCAATCGGTACACCTTGGGCAAGTGACGTAAGACGCACGCGACCATCCAGTTGGTCAGCGATATAATGGGCTGTGGTTTGCCCGTCGATGGTCGCATTCAGGGCGAGGATCACCTCAGTAATCTCTTCGATATCGACGCGTTCAATCAGACGAGGAATACGCAGTTCTTGAGGGCCGATAGCATCTAATGCAGAAAGGGTCCCGCCAAGCACATGATACCGGCCCTTGAAGACCCCCGACCGCTCCATGGCCCAAAGGTCGGCCACATCTTCTACCACGCAAAGCTCTCCGTTGGCGCGTTTTTCCGCTGCGCATATATCGCAGATATCTGTGGTGCCGATATTTGCGCAGTTCAGGCATTCTCTTGCGGTTGCCGCGACACGCTGCATCATGTCGGCCAGCGGGATGAGCAAGAGCGCGCGTTTACGGATCAGGTGCAGGACGGCCCGACGGGCCGACCGGGGGCCGAGACCCGGCAGCCGCGCCATTAGGTCGATAAGGGCGTCGATATCGCGCGTGCTGCTCAACCGTGCGTCCCCCATGCAAGTGGGTCAAAAGAGATTTTATGCCTTCGGCGAGGATTTAGACCCATTTGGAAAAATCAGAAGGGAAGTTTCATGTCGGCGGGCAAGCCCATGCCTTCAGTCAACTTGCTCATTTCGGATTGGGCGCGATCGGTGGCTTTTGATTGGGCGTCCTTGATCGCGGCGAGGATCAAGTCTTCGACGACTTCTTTTTCGTCCCCATTGAAGATCGACGGGTCAATGTCGAGCGATTTGAGTTCGCCTTTGGCTGTGCAGGTTGCCTTTACCAGACCGGCACCGGATTCGCCTTCAACGATGATTTTGTGCATATCTTCTTGCATCTGCGCCATCTTGCCTTGCATCTCCTGCGCGGCTTTCATCATTTTTGCCATGTCACCCATAGCACCCAGACCTTTGAGCATCTCTGTTTCTCCTGTAGATTTTTGTTAACCGGTATATGCGATCTCGGGGCGGATCCGACAAGAGATAGCGCATAAGCAGATTAGTCGTCTTCGAATGGGTCCCATTCATCCTCAACCTCCGGCAGCGCTTCGGCTACGGCTTGTGCTGCGATATCCTGTGGCGTGCGGATTGACAGGATTTTAGCACCTGGGAAGGTTGCCATCACCGCTTGCATCAGGGGGTGGCTTTCTGCCTTGGATTTAAGAGCATTTTCCTTGGCGTCGCGGATTTCGGCGATGGTTTGTGTGGCGCTGCCGCCGACAATTGTCACCGCCCATCTGTTTCCTGTCCAAAGTTGCAACCGCGTGCCCAGGCGTTGTGCCAAATCGCGCGGAGCGGCGTCAGTGGGGGTAAATTCAATGCGACCGGGGCGATAGGCGGCTAAGCGCAACGTGTTTTCGACTTCGACCAGCAATTTGACATCGCGGTTGGTGCGGATCAATTCAACGATGTGTTCAAAGCTCGGGTAACGAGCCAAGGCTTGATCAACCGCAGGAGCCGCAGCGGCGGCCATAGTGGCACCGGAATGGGCGACGGGTTGCACATGATGCGAAGCGGTGGCGGAGGGGCCGGTGCCGGATGCGCCGGAACTGGCGGGGCCGCGCGGAGCCGCGGGTGTGGCCGGTGTCGTGCCAAGTTTTCGAATAAGTTCTTCCGGGGTAGGCAGGTCGGCCACATGAGTTAAACGGATTATCGCCATCTCTGCGGCCATCATCGCATTCGGGGCTGCGGCGACCTCGTCCAGCGACTTGAGCAGCATCTGCCAAAGCCGGGTCAGAACGCGCATCGGCAGGGCTTCAGCCATTATGAGGCCGCGGGAACGCTCTTGGGGAGACACCGTCGGGTCTTCTGCTGCATCGGGGGTAATTTTTACGACTGAAACCCAATGCGTGATTTCAGCAAGATCACGCAGCACCGCCATCGGATCGGCTCCGTCCGAATATTGGCTGCTGAGTTCATGAAGCGCACCAGCGGCGTCGCCACGCAGCACAAGATCGAACAGGTCAAGCACGCGGCCACGGTCGGCTAAGCCAAGCATCGCGCGTACCTGCTCAGCAGTGGTTTCACCGGCACCATGGCTAATGGCTTGGTCTAGCAGCGAGGTTGCGTCGCGGGCGGAACCCTCTGCGGCACGGGTGATCAGAGCCAATGCATCGTCGGTAATTTCAGCGCTCTCGGCAGATGCAATTTTACGCATCAAGCCAATCATGATCTCTGGTTCGATGCGACGCAGGTCAAAACGTTGGCACCGGCTTAATACCGTTACCGGGACTTTGCGAATTTCGGTGGTGGCGAAAATAAATTTGACGTGCTCGGGAGGTTCTTCGAGTGTCTTGAGCAGCGCGTTGAACGCACCGGTCGACAGCATGTGAACCTCATCGATAATATACACTTTGTAACGCGCCGAAGCCGCGCGGTAGTGGACGGAATCGATGATTTCGCGAATGTTCCCCACTCCGGTATTGGATGCGGCATCCATTTCCATCACGTCTACATGACGTCCCTCCATGATGGCCACGCAGTGTTCGCACTGTCCGCAGGGTTCAGTGGTGGGGCCGCCGGTGCCATCCGGGCCGATGCAGTTCATGCCCTTTGCAATAATACGCGCAGTCGTGGTTTTGCCGGTGCCCCGAATGCCCGTCATGATAAATGCTTGGGCGATCCGGTCGGCCGCAAAAGCATTTTTCAAAGTGCGCACCATCGCATCCTGACCGACGAGATCGGCAAAGGTTTCAGGGCGGTATTTGCGTGCCAACACGCGATAAGCGGAGGGTGGTGTCATAACGGTCCTACAGGATTCTCTTAAGGTTAGAACCTAGAGCATCCAGAGGATGCCGCCAACCGCAACCGAGGCAAAGCTGAAAATCACCGCAAGGGTCTTCATCCGAGCGTTGGGCTGTGCATTGGCATGATGGTCGGTCAGCCGTTCAAGTGTCTTGGATGCCGTATCGTGGGCGGCCCAGAAAATATAGACAGCGGCGACAACAAAGATGCTCGCCACACTTTTTGCGGCCCAAGTTGGTTCGAAATCGCCAAAAATCGCCTTGAGCCCGATTGCGACAGCAAGCGATGCCATGCCGGTGCGCATCCAGCCTGCGAAGGTGCGCTCATTGGCTAAAATTGTCCGGTCTTCGGCCCAGTTGGTACGGTCTTCCGCCAGTTTGGTGCTATTTTGATCGTTCATTGAACTATTGTGCGGCTTATGGGTTTCACTGACAATAACAATTAATTGTGAGGGATGGAATGCGACTGAAGGGGATAAGGCGGAGTAGTAATGTCGAGGTGCGCAGGGGCGGCGGGCGCGGGGGACGCGCGGGCGGTCTTGGGCTGGTCGGTGTATTGGCCGTATTGGCGATTGGATATTTCACCGGTATTGATGTATCGCCGTTATTGAATGGTGGAGACAGACAGGTGCAACAAGGCGCACCCGTCACGCAAGCCGACAGTGAGCAAACCCAATTCGTCGCTCAGGTTCTGACCACCACAGAAAACGTCTGGGCAGAGGTATTCCGGCAGCAACTGGGGCGCGACTACGTGCCCCCGCGCGTGGTGGTATTTTCTGACGTAACCCAAAGTGCATGCGGCGGGGCGTCGGGGGCGAGCGGCCCGTTTTACTGTCCATCTGATCAAAAGGCGTATCTGGACACTCAGTTTTTCGCTATGATGTCCCAACGGATGGGGGCAGGCGGCGATTTTGCCGCGGCTTATGTGGTGGCCCACGAAGTCGCGCACCATGTGCAAAACCAGCTTGGCATCTTACCCCAGGTCAATGCCTTGCGCCAAAAATCCTCTGACGTGGAGGCAAATGCTCTGACCGTGCGGCTGGAACTGATGGCAGATTGCTTTTCGGGGATTTGGGCTGCGAACGTTCAAGGTTTGATGGAGCGTGGTGATCTGGACGAAGCATTGAATGCAGCGCGTAAAATCGGCGATGATTACCTGCAAAAGCAGGCAGGACGCGTGCCGCAGCCACACACGTTTACCCACGGAACTTCGGCACAACGGTCCGGATGGTTTCAACGGGGATTTGACAGTGGTCAGATTTCACAGTGCGATACATTTGCGACGGAAACGCTGTAATCGCATATTGCCAAGAATACCGAGCCGGTGCTGACGTTCATAACGGAACGCCAATATTAGTCGGCTCGGGATGGCGATGTGGTGAGAGGCTGATAACGACCCAAGTGGGGCTCGTTACGGCTGCTTCCTTCCGGATCTGACCGGGTTGGCGAGGCACCTGCCCGCACCAACCTCTCAATTATGATATAGTACGGCATTTCGCGAAGTGCAAGGTTCACAGTTCAATCTCAATCCGGTCCAATCCGAACCCGGTTTTTCCGAGCACTTTCGGCGCGAATGTCGCGATTTCATTGAAACAGGAATGGGCAGCCGGGCCGGTGTCAAAAGTTGCTGTTGTGCCGATCCGTTTCAACCGCCACGGCGAATTATCCATCCATTCGAGGCATGTATCCGAGTGTAAAGCGATCTCGAGCGCTTCGGTAATGGTCGTGGTGCATTTTGTAACCGGGGCAGGCAGCGTCATCTTGTTGTAACCGCCTCCTCCTGCTGCGCGGAAATGATTGGTTGCAAGTATGAAACGTTGTTTGTTCGCAATCGGCAGGCCGTCGTACCGCAGGTCAGATACACGTTCGCCGACGGGCTTGCTCAGATCAAACACATAGGACAACCCAAATATTGCATCGAACACGAACATGGGCACTTCGGGGTTCAACAGCGGTTGGTGACGCGGACCGCGGCTTTGAGGGCCATAGGCCGACGCTGATTGTTCGAGCCACTCCCTCAGCTTGTCGGAGCTTAAGATCAAGGCACACACCTTGTTTGTAAACGGCACTATGCCGGCAAGATGTCGCCTTAGGATTGGCCCTGCGGGGATGTCGATGAAATTGCTTGCGCTGTCACTTCCTCGAAGTGAACGGGCGGTCGCGGTCGCCAGAATTGGTAGGTGTTCGACATCGGTGCCCTGTATAGCTTGCTGGACCGCGATAGCTTTGGCGCGGGCGGTAAGGGCCATAATCTTTGAGGGGCGCAAGAGGGCAAAGTAGCTATGCAAACGCTCGGGGGTGTGACCGATGCTTTCCTTCAGGTATGCACATGCTGCCTGATGTGCCGGGGCTGTCAGGCTAAGGATTTTCGGCTCGCCGCCGTTAATTTGCGACCGTAGGCTAGCCACGTGGTTTTCAACCCGCCACTGTCCGCTGCTCTGTTGTTTCAGCTCTAGGTCGAGAACTCCCAGATGCGATGCGGAACTGCCTGGCATAATGACTGGAACACTTGGGTCCAGGCTACGTGCTGCGGGCCAGTCGCTGGGATGTCGGTAATGGGTGTGACCTGCCACGATGACGTCAACACATGCCAACTGCGCCAAGGCGGTCGC
>DRFG01000235.1 GCA_011050655.1 Roseobacter sp. | reverse complement strand
TTGGTTGATGGCGCAGATAATCCATCACTGCCGCTCTCACGGATTGGTCGCCTCGGTCTCGAGAGGCATAGATCACATCGCGAACTTCCCCGAGATGTGATCGCCGCAGCAGGCTTTTGACCGGGCCGATAGATGCCGGTCGCATAGAAAACGATGTCATCCCGATGGCTGCAAAACATAGTGCTTCGACCGGGCGGCCAGCATCTTCACCGCAGAAAGACAGTGGCGTTCCTGTTTCGCGGCACCGGTCGACGATACCTTCAAGAAAGGTCAAAAAGCTCACGTTCAGCGTATCATAGCGACGCCGCACCAATTCATTCTCGCGATCAGCCGCAAAGAAGAACTGCTTGAGATCATTCCCACCAATGGACAGAAATTCCACCTCTTCAAAAAACTTTCTCGGCGCAAATGCCAGAGACGGGGTTTCAAGCATGGCACCGACTTCGATCCGCGACGGAAGGACATGCCCCAGCCGTTTTTCTGTCGCCAGTGTCTTGTCCATCTCTAACTTTGCTGCGCGATATTCTTCAAACTGCGCCACAAACGGAAACATCACTGACAACGGGCGCCCGTTCGCGGCTCTGATCAACGCCTGCAACTGCATCCGCATGATACCCGGCTTGTCCAGACCTACTCGGATCGCGCGCCACCCCAAGGCCGGGTTCGGTTCGTCGTTGGGCTTCATATAAGGCAGAACCTTGTCCGAACCGATATCAAGGGTCCGAAACACCACGCGTTTACCGTTGGCGGCATCTAGCACTCGGCTGTACAGCGCCGACAACTCGGACCGTTTTGGCATCTGGCTCCGGACAAGAAATTGCAGCTCCGTGCGAAACAGCCCCACCCCTTCTGCACCCGACCCTTCAAGCGAAGGCAGGTCGGCCATCAATCCGGCGTTCATGTGCATACTAATAATCGTGCCGCATTTGGTTTCAGCGGCCTTGTCACGAATAGAGGTATATCGTTCCTGTGCCTCGGCCTGCATGGCGATCTTGTCGCGAAAAGCGGCCGCAACCGTCTCATCCGGCCGCAGGTGTACGACGCCCTGTTCTCCGTCTACCATGATCCGATCACCGTTCAAAGCGTCATTGGTTATACGAGACGCATGTACGATCAGAGGTATCGCTAAAGCCCGCGCCACGATAGCAGCGTGACTTCCAACCGAACCGCCTTCAAGCACGATACCGCGCAAGGACCGGCCATATTCCAACAGTTCGGCAGGCCCGATGTTTCTGGCAACCAAAATCGGGTTAGGCGGCATCTCCGCACCGGTGTCGGCACCCTGCCCGGTCAGGATTCTTAACAAGCGGTTGCTAAGGTCATCAAGATCGGACAGTCGTTCGCGAAGATAGGCATCGCTCGCCTGCCCCATGCGTGAACGTGCAAGCGATTGCTCTTTCTCGACTGCGGCCTCGGCTGAAAGGCCACGACTGATGTCCTCCTCCATCCGGCGCAGCCAACCTTTTGAATTGGCAAACATTCGGTAGGCTTCCAGCACTTGTTGCTGATCCTTATCACCGCCCGCCATAGACATCATTTGATCGACGCTGACGCGCAGTTGGTCTACTGCCTCGTTCAGCCGTTCAGTTTCGCGCACCGGGTCGTCTGCCACCGGGTTCGAGACGACAACGCGGGGCTCGTGCAACCAGACATGACCTTCGGCGACACCTTCTTGGCCGACTGTTCCCCTCACCAGAACCGGTTGGCTGTGGCGCGCGGACATCGCCGCGCCTTCGCCCACAAAGGCACCCAGCTCGGCCATCTCTGCCAGCACCATGGCAACGACCTCAAGAGCGTAGACTTCGTCGGAGGAAAATTCACGCGCAGCCTTGGATTGAACCACTAGGACGCCAAGAGTTTCTCCAAGCCGCTGCACCGGAATACCCAGGAAACTTGAATAAAGCTCCTCTCCGGTTTCGGGCATAAAGCGAAAACCAGGCGCTTGAGGTGCATTAGGTGTATTAATGATACGTTTGCGCTTGGCGACACGCCCGACCAGGCCTTCGCCCATTTTCATGCGTGTTTCATGCACCGCGTCTGCCTTGAGACCTTCAGTAGCGCACAATTCCAACGTGTCTTCATCGCGAAAAAGATAAATTGAGCAGACTTCACAGCCCATCGAAGTGGCAATCAAGTTGGTGATCTTATCAAGGCGCGCTTGACCTGCGTCGTCGCTGGCCATCGCATCGCGCAAACGACCTAGCAGCTTACGACTTTCTGTCTCGATACCGTCACCCATGCAAAAAAATCTCCCCCCAGCCAAGACGAACTTAGACCACAGGCTTCAAGCGAATGAAACGTTGATCTCGTCGTTTTCTATCACCAGACATGGTTTACAGAAAAGAAGCTTTTCCACCTTCGCGGGAGATACACATAGATTATGCACTTACCTGCACGGGTTTTAGGCAGCTTTATGCAGCTCGAACGCGTCATGCAGCGCTTGCACTGCAAGCTCCATGTATTTGCGATCGATGAGCACCGAAATTTTGATCTCGGAGGTGGTGATAACCTTGATGTTGACACCCTCGTTCGACAATACCTGAAACATCTTAGCGGCAACGCCGGTGTGGCTTCGCATTCCGATACCCACGACGGAAACCTTGGCCACATCCGAATCTGCGATAAGCTCATCAAAATTGATGGTACCGGCGGCTTTGGCCGCATCCATCGCGACCTCAGCGCGTTTGATCTGGTCGACGGGGCACGACCATGTCATATCGGTCCGGCCTTCTTCTGCGATGTTCTGCACGATCATATCCACGTTCACGCCACCATCGCTGAGCGCGGTAAAGATCGCGGCGGCGATGCCGGGCCGGTCGGCTACGGACACCAAGGTCATCTTGGCCTCATCCCGAGAGAACGCGATACCTGATACAACATTGCTTTCCATAATTTCTTCCTCATCGCAGACCAGCGTTCCAGCTTCGTCCGATTGTTCTTCAAAGCTGCTTAACACCCGCAACTTTACCTTGTAACGCATTGCAAGCTCGACCGAGCGGGTTTGCAACACCTTCGCCCCTAATGAAGCCAGTTCAAGCATTTCTTCAAACGCAATCTTGTCAAGCTTACGGGCTTTGGCGCTGACGCGGGGGTCAGTGGTATATACACCGTCAACGTCAGTATAGATATCGCAACGTTCAGCGTCGAATGCAGCTGCGAAAGCGACCGCTGTTGTATCTGACCCGCCCCGACCCAAGGTGGTGATACGACCTTCGGGGCTTACACCCTGAAAACCCGCAACGACCGCGACACGCATACCTTCCGCAAACTTCGCCATGATGTTTGTGGATGGGATGTCCTCAATTCGGGCCGACGAATGCGCCGACGTTGTCATGACCGGTACCTGCCAGCCCTGCCAGCTTCGGGCAGGTACATCCATTTCCTGTAAGGTCAACGCCATTAACCCGGCGGTCACGTTTTCGCCCGATGATACGACGGCATCATATTCACGCGCGTCATACAGCGGTGATATCGCGTTCACCCAGCCGACCAGCTCGTTGGTTTTCCCGGACATGGCTGACACGATCACGATCACGTCATAGCCTTTTGCCACTTCGACGCCCACCCGCTTGGCAGCGCGGCGTATTCGGTCCAATGTGGCTACCGATGTGCCACCAAATTTCATCACCAGAACAGGCATAGGTCCCCCGCTACAAAACTCCGGCGCGGTTTACGCGCAAGCAGATGCCTTAGCAAGCCCATCCAACGCTGGTCGCCCGGTTCATTCCCACCGGAACCACGGCATCAAGCCGTTTGTGGACAGCGATCAGACCAAAGTCACCGGCGGCAAAATATGTACAAGTTGGCACGTGCCCCGCCAGCGACTTGCAAAGCCAGTACGCGTTACCGTCAGCTTTAAGCGAGATTTGCTGCCCGGGGCCACGCTATGTGGTGACCGCTATTGGGTGGATTGCTTGGGGAGAAAAGGCAGCGGTATCACTTTTATCCCCTCTTCCATCAATGAACGCGCCTGATCTAAACGTGCTTCCCCATAGATAGCCCTTTCAGGGGAATCGCCGGAATTCATCGCGCGGGCTTCCTTGACAAAATTGGTGCCTACGTAATCAGAGTTCGTTTCGATCTCCTTGCGAAGGGCGGTCAGCGCTTTTTCGAATTCGGTCCGAGGTTTGGTCAAAGCCGAAACCTGAGGTTTTGCCGCAGGATCATTTTTGTCGGCACTGGATGTCGTCGAAACCCGTGGTGCCATGATCGCCTTGGTAACCTTGCCAGATCCGCAAACTACACACTGAACATGCCCGGCCTGTGCCAACGCATCAAACGCACTGGCAGACTTGAACCAGCTGTCAAAGCGATGGTCGTGGTCACATTTTAAAGAAAACTGGATCATTGTCTTGGCAGCTTGCCCTTTCTGATAGCACGGCACAACAATATGGTGAGGTGCTGCCCTTACGTCAAGCTACGCGGTGGCCGCCGCGAGGATCGAAGTCGCGGATCAGTCGTGCCAGCTCGGGCTCTAACACCATCTTGGTCGCCTTCTTGCGTGACACCCATTTTCGACGCCTTTGTCCGGCTTCTGGGAAGTCATCAAGAGTGGTCTTAACCTTAACCGGGTAAACCATAGCCACGACAGGCAAAATTTCCCCGTTACCCATATCTTTCGCATAAGAATACACGCCAAGGCAACCGCCTGTGACCTGCCCCTGCACTCCGGCTTCCTCCCAAGCCTCTTGTTCGGCTGCGGCACCGGGTGTCTTCGCGTTCATCGGCCACCCTTTTGGAACGATCCAGCGTTTGGCGTTCCGGGATGTGATCAGCAGTACCTGCACCTTACCATCACGCACCCGATAACATAGGGCAGCGAATTGCGACCGCACGTCGCCCTTGCGGGCACCATGAATGGAAATAGGCAGTTGTTTCATCTTGAGCATCTTCGTCAGGGGGCGATATGGCGTATACGCATCACAAAACCCTACCTACGGCATGTTGGCAAGGCCAGCCGCCCTTGCACCCGTCATATGCTTGGCAGATAATGTGGCGTTATGAAAACACTGCTATTCCTCCTTGCTTTTATCCTGCCCAGTGTTGTCTACGGGCAACCCGCTCCGGTGACGGTATTCGCTGCCGCCAGCCTGCGCGGGGCGCTGGACGAGGTCGCGCAGAGTTTTGGCGCTGATGTCTCCGTTTCCTACGGTGGCTCAGGTACGATGGCGCGTCAGATCGACGCCGGGGCCCCGGCGGACATCGTCATTCTTGCAGCACCGGTCTGGATGGATTGGCTGCAAGAACGCGGTATTCTAGGGGATGCGCCGCAAACTTACCTGCTTGGCAACCGGCTGGTGCTTGTCGCTCCTGCTGACAGCACCATAGCCCCTGATCCCGGCAACCTTGCGGCATCGCTTGGCGACGCGCGGTTGGTGATCGGGCAGCGCGATGCGGTGCCGGCTGGGATCTACGCCCGCGAGTGGCTGCAAACCACTAAGCAGTGGGACGCGTTGCAGCATATGCTTGCCGAAACCGATAATGTACGCACTGCGCTTGCACTGGTCGCAAGAGGTGAGATGCCGCTTGGGGTCGTCTACCGCACCGATGCCATGGCCGAACCCAAGGTACGCGTAGTCTACACTGTGCCCGACGACCAACATAACCCGATAACGTATCCTGCGGCGGCGCTGACTGATGCAGGCAAGGTATTTTTGCAATACCTGCAAACCGATGAGAGCATGGGTATCTTCGCCGCACACGGCTTTATGCCGGTCACGCCATGACGCCTGACGCCGCTGCATGGGACGCCCTGCGCCTGTCATTGTGGGTCGCTTGTTGGGCGACGTTGCTTGCTATCCCCTTAGCGATCTGGGTCGCCTGGTTGCTGGCCCGAAAAGACTTTTGGGGCAAGGCGGTACTGAATGCTGCGGTTCACCTTCCTCTGGTTCTACCGCCAGTGGTTACAGGTTACTTGTTGCTGCTTGCGTTTGGACGAACTGCACCGCTGGGGCGTGCCTTGAATGCCCTCGGAATACAGCTGGCGTTTCACTGGACGGGTGCGGTGCTTGCCGCGATGATCATGGGTTTCCCCCTGATGGTCCGTGCAATGCGGCTAGCCATCGAGGCGGTTGATCCCAAGCTTGAAGACACCGCGGCCACACTTGGTGCGCCCCGTACGATGGTGTTTTTCCGCGTGACCTTGCCATTAATCCTGCCCGGTGTTCTGGCGGGCACCGTCATGGGGTTTGCCAAGGCAATGGGAGAATTCGGGGCGACAATCACATTCGTAGCTAATATTCCTGGACAGACGCAAACCCTGCCAAGTGCGATATGGGCCGCCTTGCAGATCCCCGGAGGTGAGCGTCAGGCCGTGATGATGGTACTGATGGCCTCGACCGTGGCCATCGGGGCAGTCTTGCTGTCAGAATTGCTCGCCAGGCGAGTCGCAGCACGGATCGCCGGCGCATGAGTCTGTCACTGACGCTTTCGCACCGTTTTGCCGATTTCGCGCTCGACATCAGCCTTGAGGCAGGGCCGGGCATCACCGCGCTTTTCGGCCGATCAGGCGCTGGAAAATCCACTATAATCAATGCTGTTGGAGGGTTGCTTCATCCGAATTCCGGGCGCATATCGGTAGACGGAGACCTGTTGCTTGACACGGATCGTGGCATTTTTGTACGCCCCCATAAACGCCGTCTTGGAACGGTTTTTCAAGATGCCCGTCTGTTTCCGCACCTAAGCGTGTCGCAGAACCTGATGTTCGGTGCGCGGTATGCACCGCGCGGCAGTTCCGGCCCGGCTTTAAAAGATGTCGTGGCGTTACTGGGTTTAAAAGATCTGCTGGACCGCGCCCCAGCGACCTTATCTGGCGGGCAAAAGCAACGTGTCGCATTGGGGCGTGCACTGTTGAGCCACCCGCGCATGTTGCTGATGGACGAACCACTGGCCAGTCTGGATGGCCCCCGCAAGCAAGAGATACTGCCATTTCTCGAACGCCTGCGCGATGGGCCACTGGGCCTGCCAATCCTTTATGTCAGTCACGCAGTCGATGAAATCGCACGCCTTGCAGATACGCTGGTGCTGATCCAAAATGGAAAGGTACAGGCACAAGGCCCGCTTTTCGACGTGATGTCTGACCCCGCCGCAGTACCTTTGCTGGGCGTGCGCGAAGCCGGTGCCGTGATCGAGGCCGATGTACTGGCCCACGGTGACGATGGGATATCTACCTTGCGTATAAGCGCGGGGACCCTCGAATTGCCGGGTGTGCACGCCGAAATGGGGGCGCGTGTGCGTCTACGTGTATTGGCTCAAGATGTGATCTTATCGTTGACCCGTCCCGAAGGCTTGAGTTCTGTCAACGTGTTGCCGGTCGAAGTTGAAGCGATCCACCCCGGCGATGGGCCCGGCGCAGCGATCGCGCTGCGTGCGAACGAGGACCGGTTGCTTAGTCGGGTCACCGCCCGCGCGGTGACCGAGTTGGGGCTTCGCCCCGGCTTGAAATGCTTTGCAATTCTCAAGGCCACCACCGTGGCACCGGGCAGCATCGGGCGTTAACGTACCCGTTTGCGCCCCACCTTTACTCGCAGACGCTCGACCAGTTCTTCCTGCGAAATATCCGCGTCTATCGCCAGTTTGCGCAGACCGAAATGCACATGCGCCATGTCCTCGTAATAACTGGTGTAGGCATAATTCGTCGCCGCCCCGGCGACGGCCCCCAAAACCGGCACCGCCTGAGCCGCAAGCTTTTGCCCCAATACGACGGCGAGGCGCGGCGCTACTTTAGCAATTACTGCTTGCATGGCCCGACCGCTGAGGGCGACACGCGCGGACAAAAAGCCCAAGTCTGCACCGTCGTCGTCCGACAATGGGCCAGCCGCACTGAACACTTGCACACAGTCAAATTGTACATTCTCGGATAACGGGTCGAAACCGTGTTCGACGGCTACACCTTGGATGACGCGCAGCAACAGGGTCGTCGTGACTGGCAATTCGGCCAAGGCTGTCGGTAACCCGCCTGCCCCGCCAGCGGCCCCCATGGCCGCGCTGACCGCTTGGTTCAGCCAGCTTTTCTGATCAGGGACCAGACTCCGAGACGAGGTCGCAGCCTTCATTGCCTGATGCAACGCCTTGACTGTCGCGTTTTCCAGATTTTGCCGCACTACCGATGGCAGCTTGTCGATCAGCCCTTCGGCGCTCCCGCCAATCACATTCAAGACATTGATACCCAGCCCGCCAGCACTTTTGTATCGCGCGGCGATCTGGTCCAGCCGCGTTTCTACGTCAATGACACGTGGCAGGTTACTTTCGATTTGCATGGGAATAGCTCCGGCTGTTGCACTGTCAAATGTAGGGGAGGCGCGACCCGTTTCAACCTGTCCAGGCCATGACATCCCCGGCAATACCATCCCATGCGCCATCGACCAACGCGCGTCCCAATACGCGTGCCGGGTTGGTCGGTGGTGGCATGAGCACGTTTTCAAGCAGGGTGAACCCAAAGCGTTTATAATAGGGCGCATCGCCAACCAACATAACCCGGCTCCAGCCCAGAGGTAGCGCCTTGTCTAGGCTACCTTCGATCAGAAAGCCGCCTAACCCTTCGCCCTGACGTGTTGGGTGTACGGCAACCGGCCCGAGCAACAGTGCCACATCCTCACTGCCGATCCGGACCGGCCAGTATCGGATTGCACCGGCAAGAATACCGTCTGCGTCCCGTGCAACATGGCTAAGTTCGCGCACAGGCGGGGTACCATCTCTCAGGCGATAAGACGACAGAGCTTCGCGGCCCGGCGCAAAACAGGTGTCATAAAGCGCCTCGACCTCCCAGTGGTCGGCTGCCGTCTCGGGGGTGATTTGATACAAGGGCGGGCACCTCTGGACGGATTTACTGTGGCAAAGCCCTTACCATAACGCTAGCCATAGGTGCAAACCATGAGGAGAGTTTGATGTTCTACCGCCCCCAAGATGGCCACCCCCTGCCGCACAATCCCTTTAACGCCATCGTCACGCCCCGGCCCATCGGCTGGATCTCCACCCGTGACGCCCAAGGACGCGATAATATCGCACCATATTCCTTTTTCAACGGCGTCGCCTATACCCCGCCTCAAGTCATGTTTGCGTCGACCGGGACCAAAGCCGACATCGACGGCACCAAAGACAGTATGGCCAATATCCGCGAGACCGGCGTCTTCTGTGTCAATGTCGTTGAATATGCGATGCGCGACGCGATGAACGCATCGTCGGCCACCTTGCCGCATGGTGCCGACGAATTCGGACACGCCGGTATCGAAAAGGCCCCTTGCGATCAGATTGCCTGTGCACGGGTCGCGACAGCGCCAGCCAGTCTGGAATGTCGCATGACGCAGATGGTCAAAATCGAAGGCGAAAACAACTTTGTGGTGTTCGGAGAGGTCGTGGGCGTACATATACGCGACGACTGCATCACCGACGGGCGGTTTGACGTTACCACCTATCAGCCGCTGTCACGGCTTGGCTATCGCGACTATGCCCGCATCACCGAATTATTTGAAATCATTCGCCCCGATGACTGAATCAGAAAGCCCGGCAACATAGGTGTGACCGGGCTTTCGGTTTGATGGGGTGCGGCTGCGGCCTAGTGGCCGCCCAAAATACCGGTTCGGACCTGATAGTTGACAGCAACCTGATATTCGGGGTCGTCGTCGCTGTCGATCATCAGGTGTCCGGCCTTGGTCAACAGGCGGTGGCAATCGCGGCTAAGATGGCGCAGCTGGATGCGCTTGCCTGCTCCCTCGTATTTCGCCGCAATTGTTTCGATCGCCTGAAGCGCAGATTGGTCGACGACCCGGCTATCCTCGAAGTCTACGATAACTTCGCTTGGGTCGGCCTTTATGTTGAACAACTCGGCAAACCCTTCGGACGATCCGAAAAACAGCGGGCCCTGAATCTGGTAAACCTTGGCCCCCTCGGGGGTGATATAGGTTTTGGCATGGATGCGCCGCGCATTGTTCCACGCATAGGCCAAGGCAGACACGATGACACCGACCACCACCGCAACGGCAAGATCCTCATAGACTGTCACAACGGTCACCAGCAGGATCACGAACGCATCCATGAGAGGCACCTTGCGCAGTATCCCGAACGAATTCCACGCGAAGGTTCCGATCACTACCATGAACATCACACCGACAAGCGCTGCCAGCGGGATTTGTTCAATCAACGATGATCCAACGAGAATGAAGAGCAGCAAAAACACCGCAGCGGCAATGCCGGCCACCCGTGTACGACCACCGGATTTCACGTTGATCATAGATTGGCCGATCATGGCGCAGCCGCCCATGCCGCCGAAAAAACCCGTTACGGTGTTTGCCACGCCCTGTGCAATGCATTCCTGACTCGCCCCGCCCCGGGTATTGGTCAGATCGCTGACAAGGTTCAGCGTCAGCAGCGATTCAATCAGGCCGATAGCGGCAAGGATGACGGCATAGGGCAGGATGATGTAAAATGTCTCAAGGTTGAAAGGGGCGAGAGCCGTGCCATAAAGGCCGACGCCATCACCAAAAGGCAGATGGAACGTTGGGAACCCGCCCTGGATAGAGGCGAGATCGCCAACGCGGGGCACATCCATACCCGTCGCAATCACCAGTACGGCGACGATACCTATCCCGGCCAATGGTGCGGGGATCAGTTTGGTGACCCGTGGCATCACCCAGATTATCGCCATGGTTGCCGCCACGAGGGCCAGCATCAGATAAAGTGGCCCGCCCGACAGCCATTCTCCACCCGACATGCCATGGCCGGTGTCGACCATGGTGCCAGGTACCTTGAACTGGCTCATCTGCGCTAGAAAAATCACGATGGCCAACCCGTTCACGAACCCCAGCATCACAGGGTGCGGGACCAGACGAATGAACTTGCCCCATTGCATGACGCCTGCGAAAATCTGAATCATCCCCATCAAGACTACGGTAGCAAAGAGGTATTCAACCCCATGCTGCGCCACGAGCGCCACCATCACCACAGCCAACGCCCCCGTCGCCCCCGAGATCATCCCGGGGCGCCCGCCGATCAGCGCGGTGATGAGACCTACCAGAAATGCCGCATAAAGCCCCACCAGTGGATGAACCCCGGCAACAAAAGCAAAGGCCACCGCTTCGGGCACCAAGGCAAGAGCGACCGTCAACCCCGACAGTAATTCGATGCGCAGGCGCGAGGCGGAAAACCGTTCTCCGGGCATCCAGCGCAAATCGGTAACATCGAGGTTTTTGGTAAAACTGCGGAACGTGGTGCGCACCATGGGGCATCCTTCGGATCAAATCGTATCAATAAATCGGAGAGGTCTTTCGCGCCTCCTAGCTTAATCGTGAATGAAAAGAAACCCACGCCACCCTTAGGTGTCGATTTGCGGCTTTTCATCGGAATGTTCCTTGGTACTCTGACATCGACTGAAATCCAAAGGCGTTTCCATGACACAGACGAAAATAGCCATTATCGGCGGATCGGGTATTTACGACATCGAAGGGCTGGAAGGGGCCGAATGGCTGACGGTTGAAAGCCCGTGGGGTGCGCCGTCAGATGCGATTCTGACCGGCAGGCTCGGCGGCATTGAAATGGCGTTTCTGCCGCGGCATGGCCGCGGGCACGTGCATTCACCATCTACAGTGCCCTACCGTGCCAATATTGACGCGCTGAAACGGCTAGGCTGCACTGACATCATAAGTGTTTCGGCCTGCGGGTCATTTCGTGACGAGATGGCGCCCGGCGACTTTGTGATTGTCGATCAGTTCATTGATCGCACTATCGCGCGAGATAAAACCTTTTTTGGAGAGGGTTGCGTGGCCCATGTTAGCGTTGCCCATCCCACCTGCTCCCGTTTGGGCGACGCCTGCGAAACGGCAGCCCGGCGTGCGGGTATAACCGTACACCGGGGCGGCACCTATCTTGCCATGGAAGGCCCGCAGTTTTCGACATTGGCGGAATCCAAGATGTACCGGGAGGCATGGGGGGCCGATGTAATCGGAATGACCAATATGCCCGAGGCCAAGCTCGCTCGGGAAGCCGAAATATGTTACGCGTCGGTCGCGATGATCACCGATTATGACAGCTGGCATCCCGATCACGGTGAGGTCGATGTGACGCGCATTATCGCCACGTTGATGGGCAATGCCGACAAAGGTCGTCAGATGATCAGACATCTGCCCGATCTGTTGGATCCGAACCGGGTCCCCTGTCCGCATGGGTGTGACCGGGCGTTGGAGTATGCGATCCTTACCAAGCCCGAAATGCGGGATCCCACTCTTATGGCGAAGCTGGATGCGATAGCGGGAAGAGTTATGTAAACGAAAAACCTGCTGAGCGTTGATGGCGCGTGGCAGATGAGTTTATTTGGCAAAATGAAAGCACAAGGCTGGAGATGACCAGGCTTCGATACGCCGCATACGACAGTGTGGAAGTGACTTGCTGAACACGACCGGCTCGCTTAGGGCTGTCATGCAGGTATCCGCATTTACGTGGGACCCCTCTACTTACTAGCCATCCGACCGGAGCACCGCATGAAACAGGTTCAAGATTACATTCGCACCATTGTCGATTTTCCGCATGAGGGAATCATGTTTCGTGATGTGACCACGCTGTTTGCCGATCCTCGCGGGTTTCGCGTGGCTATCGACCAGATGCTGCACCCTTACGCCGGCGTGGACATCGACAAGGTGGTTGGGCTTGAGGCACGCGGGTTTATTCTGGGCGGGGCCATCGCCCACCAGCTTTCTGTCGGCTTTGTACCCGTGCGGAAGAAAGGTAAGTTACCCGGACGTACAATTTCGCAAGACTACAAGTTGGAGTATGGCGAGGCGATCGTCGAGATACATGATGATGCCATTCAGCCAGGCGAACGCATTCTGGTTGTCGACGATCTTTTGGCCACTGGCGGTACGGCCGAGGCAGGGATCAAGTTGATTGAACGATTAGGGGGTGAGATCGTGTCTTGTGCCTTTATCATTGACCTACCCGAGCTAGGGGGCCGCAAGCGCCTTGAAGCGATGGGGATCGAGGTGAACGCGCTTTGCCAATACGACGGAGCGTGAGACACCCGTATTGCTGACACCAAACGCGACAGTGCCTGACCAGAGCTGACACCGCGTCAAATTGACGGCAATGTATATTTCCCCGTCAGGCCGGTGCAGGCAAGATAACACCAGGGTTCATAATCCCATTGGGATCTAGCGCCGCTTTGATCGCACGGATGGCTGACAGCTTTGCCGGGTCGCCATACCGTTCGAGATCTTTGACCTTCATACGCCCGATACCATGTTCGGCGCTGACTGATCCGCCCATTTCATGAGCGATATCGTGGATCGTGGTTTTGATGATCTCTTGTTGAGCAGCATGATCATTACGTGTCTTTCCGGGTATGGGAAAAACATTATAATGCAGATTACCGTCCCCCACATGACCGAAGCAATTGATGCGGAAATCACCCAAGCCGGCGATCGCCTGTTCTGCTTTGATGATGAAATCGGGTATGGCCCCGAGGGGCACCGAGATATCATGACTGGAGATTGAGCCTATTTTGCGATTGGCGTGAGGAATCATTTCACGGATTGCCCAGAAATTATCGGATTGTTGCTGGCTTTGTGCGATCAGCCCGTCGACCACCAAATCGGCACTGAATGCGGTCTCGAACAGTTTTTCCAAGGATGTCGTCGGGTCTAGGCCGCCGCTGAGCCCAAGCTCTATCAGCACGGTCCATTCGGGCGGCGTCGCAAAAGGTTGGCGCACATCGGGAAGCGTTTCGGCAAGGAACTCAAGCCCGGTCCGGTGGATGATTTCAAAGGCGCTTATCATCTCGCCCAACTGCTCGCGGGCGAGAGACAATAATTTCAACGCTGCCTCGGGCGAATCCACAACCAGCAGCGCCGTGCCGGTTTTCGCAGGACGTGGATAAAGTTTGAGCGCCGCCGCGGTGATCACGCCGAGCGTGCCTTCCGCACCGATCAATAGGTTGCGCAAATCATACCCTGTATTGTTTTTCCGCAACCGGGTCAGCCCGTGCCATATCTGACCGTCGGGCAAAACCGCCTCGAGACCCAGACACAAGTCGCGAGCGTTGCCATAGCGCAGCACCCCGGTGCCACCGGCATTTGTAGCCAAATTGCCCCCAATACGGGCCGATCCCTGCGCCGCCAGCGACAAGGGAAACAGGCGATCTTGCGTTTCGGCAGCATCCTGTACCTCGGACAGGATCACGCCGGCCTCGGCTACCAGCACGTTTTCATCCGGATAGACCGCGCGTACCTTGTTCATCCGCTCAAGCGACAGGATCAGCGGCTTAGGTCCGGTTTCGGCTACCTGCCCACCGACCAGCCCGGTACCGCCGCCATAAGGAATGACCCCTACGCGTGCAGCATTGGCGTGCCGAATCAGCTTCGCGACTTCGTCCACGGTCCGCGGCAGAGCAAGAATAGCGGCCTGCCCGCGATACAGCCCGCGCGGCTCTTCCAAGTAACGCGGCTCCACCTGACGGAACACATCGGGAGATAAATCGGCACGCAAGGCGGCCTCGAACGCGGGATCAGCAGGGTTTAATGTCATGGCATATTGTTCGCGCCTAGGCGGTGCGGATGCAAGCAGCTTTGTGAGCAACCCTCACGATCGTTAGCGCAGAATCGGAGGTTTGTTCGAATCCGTTCCCGGAGCTTGCATGCGCGGCGTCTTTTGCAAAGCTTCCATCTGGGGAAGATCAAACCGCAGGCCGACCTTGGACAGTTTCGCGACGGTCGGGTCCGAGGGCTCGAAAAAGCCAACATCCATTGCCCCGGCTTCGATCCCCGAAAATGTAAGTGCTTCGGACGCGGCGCGCACCAACGCATCCTGAGCCCGCGGAATCGCACCTACAAAGCCCAACATATGCCCGCGCCCGCCACCGATGTATTCGACGCCTACCAACCATGCTCCGGCCGCCATGCCTGTGGCTGTCGCCAGTTTGGAATCCAGCGCCGTAATTAAAGCCTCCGGCAAACCTTTGGGGGAAATTACCCGTTCGATTCCAGTTTGCACCTGCTGAGCCTCGTTAGCCAGCGTATCACGGAGCCATGCAATAGCAGTATCCGGTAGCAATATCGCCGAGGGAGCCGTGTTCATATTAACCGCCATACCCAACGTCTGCCCCCTTAGCATTCCGGCAATCGCACGGCCCGACAGCGCCACATATGGCGCGGGTTGCCCGACATAAGCGGCCAGCCGTTCGATCCTGTCAAACACCATCACATAGGCATCATCAAGCAACACGGGGTTTATTTGATCGACTTCAGGTTCACTCTCGAGCAACAGAAACAGCTCAACATCGGCTATACGCTCATAGAAGCGCAAGCGCGCGATTTCATCGTTTTCATCTGCCATCATAGCTGCATGAGCGATGTCCAGCGGCGTCTTGTCAGTCATCCAATATATCCTTTACAGCCTTGCGCAGACGGGGAACGACGTCTTCGTCGAACCACGGATTTTTCTTTAACCAACCGGTATTGCGCCACGAGGGATGAGGCAAGGCAAACACGCCGTCAGGCCAGTTTTGCCAATCGGCGACTGCCTTGGTCACCGATGTGAAATTCGTCAGGTGATAGCGCATGGCGTGGCCGCCAATTAACACGGTCAGCCGAACATCGGGGACCGTGGCCAGCGCCTCTGCCCGCCAGGTTTTCGCGCATATGGCCGGAGGAGGTAAATCATTTCCTTTGGCGTCGTATCCCGGAAAACAAAAGGCCATCGGAACAATCGCAACCCGGTTTCGATCGTAGAAAGTGTCTTCGTCCACCCCAAGCCAATGGCGCAGGCGTTTGCCAGAGGCATCCCAAAATGGTGTGTTTGCCTCATGTACGCGCAGGCCCGGGGCTTGCGACGCAATCAATATACGGGCACCGGGTTGGAACCAGACCACCGGATTGGGGCGATGCGCAGTTGCAGTCAGCGCAAATCGATCGGCGCATAAGGTGCAACGGCGCAAGGCGGGGCGGATATCGGTCATACCAAGGCAGATAGCAGGGCTACGACAGCTTTCAAACTCTGGATTTGACGAAGTTTCGACACCAGTCCGCTTCATGTCGGATGATCACGGCTTTATCGTTTGCGCCCCTGCGTGCATGTGACGTTAGCGCGTTGTACATTTGCATGATAATGAGACATAATATGGTCAAGATCATCGGCTAGACGTCCGCCAACCTCCGTTAAAAAGGGGGAACGACAGGCCCACCACAGCACCAACCGGAGCAGGCATGCTGGAATTCGACAACGTATCTAAATCGTTTTGGACGGGCACACAGCACAAGGTTATCCTTGATCACGTGTCCTTTCGGGTGGAGCTAGGGACCTCGTTGGGGATTTTGGCACCAAACGGAACCGGCAAAACGACATTGATCAATATGATGGCGGGCCTTGAGAAACCGGACGAAGGTGAGATCAGGCGCGGATGCAACATCAGTTTCCCGCTGGGGTTTATGGGCGGTGTGGTGAACAAGGTTTCGGCCATGGAAAACGCCCGCTACATTGCACGGCTCTATGGGCTGGACCCAGACTACGTGGAAAGCTTTTGTCGATGGCTGTGCGGGCTTGGCGAATATTTTGACCAGCCACTTGGCACCTATTCTGCCGGTATGCGAGGACGGTTCTCGTTCGCTCTGCTGCTTGCACTTGATTTCGACATTTACCTGATTGACGAGGGTATGCCAAGCACGACCGACGTTGAATTCAATCGTAAAGCCGGCGAAATCCTGCAAGAACGGCTGCGCACGACTACAATTATCATCGTTTCGCACCAGGCCGAAACCTTGGAGCAATTCGCGCGTTCCGCCGCTGTACTATTGGGCGGAAAGCTTCATATATTCGATACCTTGGAAGAGGCAAAGCAGCTTTATGACTACGAAACCCAAGGCTAGAAAATTTCGCATTAAACGCAACGTCCCGGTGGCGTCGCAACCGGCACAGCCCGCTGCTGCCGCAGCACCGGCAGGTCCGCAGGGTACCGAAGGGGCTGCGCGGCCCGCCGCGCAGCCAAGCCGCCCGCGCGCCGTAGCGGATGTGCCCCGCCCTGCCCCATCTTTACCAAGGGACGCAGGCCCGGTACGCAGCGGGGAAGTTGCATCTGCGAGCGAGGTGAGTGGCGAACAGGACATGGATGCCATTCGCCGCGAAGGTTTGACCGGGCGGCAGTTGCGCATGGCCCGCCGCGTTGCCCAGAAGCATGGGCTTGCCCCGACCTCCGATTTTGATGCGGTGCGTTTGCTGCGTGCCGAAGGCATCGACCCATTTCAGCGATCCAACATGCTTGAGCTTGTGGTGCCGCAAGAAAAAGGCTCGGGGAGCACCGCCCTGACCAAGGGACGTATCCAGCTGCCTCAAACAGTTTCTACCGGGGGAGGCAACCTGCCCTCGACCGAGGTCAATCCGATGGATCGCCGGATGCGCGAAATTGCGGACATCCAGCGCGATATCACCAAGCGACGCCGCCGTAAAATGGCGCTGCTCATGGTGCGCCTTGCGTTCTTTGTCGGACTCCCGACAGTCATGGGTGGGTACTATTTCAACAGCATTGCGACCCCCATGTATGCGACTGACAGTCAGTTCCTGATCATCCAGAACGAAGGGACCGGCGGCTTAGGTCCTCTGGGCGGGTTATTACCGACGCAGTTCGCCAACTCTGCTGACAGTATCGCCACGCAAAGTTATCTTCAGTCCAAGGACGCCATGCTGCGCTTGGACAAGGATGTGGGCTTTATTAATCATTTCTCGGATCCCAAGATTGACCCTATTCAGCGTCTGGATACTGGCGCATCGAACGAGGCCGCTTACAAGTTCTATAAGAAAAACGTGAAAATAGGATATGACCCGACCGAAGGCATGATCCGGATGGAAGTTATCGCCGCAGATCCGCAGATAGCCACCCAATTTTCCGAACATTTGTTAACTTATGCTGAAGAACGCGTTAACGCCCTATCACAGCAAAAGCGTGAAGACGGGATGCGCGATGCTCGGGAAGCCTATGAACAGACGGTCACGAAACGCCGCGAAGCGCAAGAAGCGCTGATCAAGCTGCAAGTCGAAAACGGTGTCGACCCAGAAGCGGTGATTGCGTCGATCCGGGCGCAAATTAGCAATTATGAAACCCTCTTGCTGGAAAAAGAGCTGGAGCTGGCAGCGTTGATGGACAACCCTCGCCCCAACCGGGCGAAAGTTGATGGCGTGCAAGGCGATGTCCGCCGGATAGGTACCCAGCTAGAACGATTGAACGAACGTATGAACACCGCAACTGCGGGCAGCAATTCCTTGGCTCAGCAGGCCGTAAGCCTCCAATTGGCCCAAGCCGATCTGGCGGCGGCTGATATGGCGCTTCAGGCTTCGCAGACGCAGATGGAGCAAGCCCGCACAGAGGCCAATCGACAGGTTCGCTACCTCACGGTGGCGGTGCGCCCGGTCGCGTCACAGGCCCCCTCGTATCCGCGCAAGTTTGAGAACACGATTTTGACATTCCTGATCTTTGCGGGCATCTATCTGATGTTGTCGCTGACATCGTCCATCCTCAAGGAACAGGTAACAAAATGATCCAAGTCACCGTCGGAAATGTCACAATTGGCAATGATCTCCCTTTGACGGTCATCGCTGGCCCCTGCCAATTGGAAAGTGAAACTCATGCAGAAATGATCGCAGGCCGGATGAAGGAAGCCTGTGATGCAGCCGGTGCCCAGTTCGTTTTCAAGGCCAGCTACGACAAGGCCAACCGCACGTCATTGGGTGGAAAGCGCGGGCTTGGCATCGACGACGGTTTGGCGATCTTGCAGTCGGTCGGGAAATCTATCGGGGTTCCGGTTCTGACGGATGTACACACGCAGGAACAATGCGCGATCGCGGCGGAAGCCGTGGACATCTTGCAAATTCCCGCCTTCTTGTGCCGACAGACCGATATGCTGATTGCCGCGGGAAATACCGGCAAAGTCGTCAACGTGAAGAAGGGGCAGTTTCTGGCACCCTGGGACATGCCGAATGTAGTGTCCAAGATCGAATCCACCGGCAACAAACGTATCTTATTGACCGAACGCGGGACTTCCTTTGGCTATAACACCTTGGTTGCAGACATGCGCAGCTTACCGCAAATGGCTAAAACCGGATACCCAGTAGTGATGGATGCCACCCATTCCGTGCAACAACCCGGTGGGCAAGGTGGATCAAGCGGGGGCCAGCGCGAATTTGCACCGGTGATGGCGCGCGCCGCAGTCGCCATCGGCGTAGGAG
>DRFG01000234.1 GCA_011050655.1 Roseobacter sp. | reverse complement strand
TCAGAGCGGTCATTCATGCTCGGCACGACGAATGACCAGTCAGAGCCGGTGTGTCTAAGTCGGCGCACAACGCACACTTCGTCTTCCCCTGATCCTCGGGGCCAGCTCATCCAGTTCTTGTGCCTAACGGCTCCTTTGAAAGCTTGAGTTTTCCGTTACCTGGTTCAGCTGCTTAGGCAGGCATAATCAGCGGACCGATCAGCATAGCAAGGCATGTCAGCAACCCGATAAATGGAACGATTATTGGTACAACGAAGATATTCACCGGCGCGGGATCTTTCCGCCATTTTATTCTTAACAGCGAAAGATTTATCAGGACAAAAACTACGAGTACCAACTGAGAGGTTCGTTCCGCCAGTATAGAGATCGGGAAAAATAGTGCGAATATTAAAGTACAAGCCGCCATCAATACGGTTGCAAGGACGGGCGTGCGTGTTCGCGCGTTCAATTTGGCCAGGCTCTTGGGAAGACGGCCTACATTTGCCAATCCGTATAGTACCCGGGACGAAAGAATGATTTGAATGACAACACCGTTCAGTGTCGCGCCGATTGCGATCAAAGTTATCGCCAATGGTGAAATGCCTGTCAGGCGTTCAAAAAGCAGGCTGATTGGAGCCGTCGATCCACTCAGTTCGTCCAGTGGCAAAACGAGAACAGCGATGGCCGCAACGAAGAAATATAGCACTGTCGCAACCGCCAGGGTTATGAAAATACCCAGTGGCATGTTGCGACTAGGGTTTTCGGTTTCCTCAATGATATTTACCATCCCGTCAAACCCGATGAAGGCAAAAAAGGCGATCAGGCTCGTCATGGAAATTGCCACTAGGGCAGAGGTATCAGTGAAGTGAGGCAGCACAGTTGGCAACTTCGCAACAATCTCAGGCTGTTGCCATAATCCGGCGATAACAACGGCTACCAGTCCGAGGACTTCAATCAGCGTCAACACCGCTGCAAACCTGACTGATTCAACGATACCCCAAGCCGCAATAAATCCGGTAAATAGGACAATCAGCACGATAATACTCCAAAGAGGCAGTGGCACGAGCGTAGCCACATAACCCGCGCTACCAACTGCAATAGCTGAAGCAGAAACAACGGCCGCTAAAAGCAACAACCCTCCTGTCACGACGGTTAAAAAAGGTGCCTTGAATGCCGCTTCAACATAGGCTGCTTCACCCGCACTTTGCGGAAAACGGCCTGACAACTCGCTGAAGCTTCCCGCGCTGAATAACGTGACGACAGCGGCGACCACAAACGAGCTGGGTGCATAAATTCCTGCTTGGGCGGCGGTGGCTCCCACAAGAACATAAATTCCGGCACCTATCGTCACGCCCAAGCCATAAAATATCAACAAGGGCAGCGTGATTGCCCGTCTTAAAGTGGCGGGCGTGTCAGTCACAGGCAAAAGGGTCTGATTGTTTGCTTCAATTTTCACGTGTCTGACCTCGTGCATCAGAAGCATATGGGGAGGGAACCGTATTGTCTGCCGCAACGTTTGCGCCTGATATGCCAAAGATGATCACTGGACAGTGCGAGACTTCCAGAAGGCGAGAGATATCTTCCGCGGTTCGAACAGGGCCGCGTGAATAGTCGACCAACACGGCCTGCGCATTAGTCTGGGCGAGCGCCCGCAGTGCTTCATCCAATGATGCAAAGCTGAAATTTGCTGAGCTCAGGGTTGATCCCTCGCGACGCATGCCTTGATCAACAGAAAAAACCACCTGATCGGCCGAAAACTGGCGCGCGAGAAGTTCGGCGGCGTCCCTCATTTCCTCCCCTACCGCGTCTAACATTTCAAGGAGGACTATTTTTCCTTTTATCGCATTAAGGTACCGCGAACCTATTACGAGGATATCCCAACCTGTTGCAGCGCGAAGCGCTATATTGATAAGATCGCCTGCCTCTTGTGAAAAAGCCCAATCTGCACCCGCCGCCTTGGCGGTGCGCGCGAGAGATTGCCGAAACGCACGTGCATCGGCATTCAATTGCGTGCGGACCTGAGAGCGGCTTGGCGCTTTCATTGTCGCGCCGTTCATGAGGATAATGCGTTTGTCTTGGATCTGGCAGATCGCAAGTATGCTTTCCTCTTCGACCAGAACCCCGCCGCAAACTGAGCGAAAAATAGTCGCCAATTTATCGACAAGACGCAGAGCAGTGGCAGCGTCGGCGAATGAGCTTGCACCGACAAGAATACGCGATCTCCGATTCTCCTTGTTTGTCATCGGCGAGACTTTCGATCCGGATTTGTATCACCCTGAGACGCAAATTTTCGACGGGTGTTGGCAAAAGCCCTCAACCGCGCTTCTACAAGGGCATTGATACTCTCATCGGAGTATTGGCCATTGCGCTCTCGGTGACCAGCTTTCTGCCCTGTGAGCACTTCCACACCCTGATCAATCGTCTTGATTGGAATGACCCTGAAAGCGCCAGTTTTGGCGGCCTCGACAACCTCCCGTCGTAACATCAGATGATCAATGTTTGAAGCAGGGATCAAAACACCCTGCTCCCCGGTCAGGCCACGGACCACGCAGAGATCAAAGAAACCTTCGATCTTTTCGTTAACGCCACCAATTGCCTGCACTTCACCGTTTTGATTCACCGATCCTGTTACAGCAAGACCTTGGCGGATCGGGACACCGGATAACGCGGACAAAAGCGCGTAGAGCTCAGCAGAAGACGCGCTATCGCCATCGACACCACCGTAACTTTGCTCAAATACCAAGCTTGCATGCAGCGACATTGGAACATCAACCGCGTAATGGGATGCGAGATAACTGCTGAGGATAAGGACCCCTTTTGAGTGCAGCGGGCCGCCAAGTTCGACCTCCCGCTCGATGTCGATCAATTTGCCTGCACCCAAACGGACCGTCGCCGTGATCCGGGATGAGCGGCCAAAGTGATGGTTTCCGATCCCCACGACTGACAGACCGTTGACCTGACCAACCCTCGTTCCGCTCGTATCAATCAGGATTGTTTTCCGGACGACTGCTTCTTGCATACGCTCTTTGATGCGCGCAGCTCTGTACTCTGCCTGCATAATAGCTTGGCTGATATGGCTGTCAGATATGAGATCTCGCTTCTGCTGTACCGCATAGAAATCGGCCTCACGCATAACATCTGTCAAAGCGCCAATCTCAAGAGAGAGCTTCTTGTTGTCTTCGGCCATTCGGACAGCCTGATCGAGCAGAGCAGCGACCGCCCCAGCTGTCATTGGCCGTAAACCTTCTTGATCTGCATAATCAGCGACAACCCGCGCTAAGGCACGTATGCTCTTGGCGTTACGCGTCAGATCGTCTTCAAAATCGGCTTGGACTTTAAAGAGCTGACCAAACTCGGGGTCGAAATTTTGGAGCAACATGTGTAGTCGACCGTTACCAATCAAGACGACCCGTACATCCAGCGGGATAGGGTCCGGTTCGAGTGTGGTGGTCGGGGACAGGCTAAGTCGTTCGGCAAGTGATGTGATCGCAATTGACTGGCTTTGCAAACAGCGTTTGAGTGCTTCCCACGCATAAGGTTCGGACAGCAGACGTTGTGCATCCAGGACCAGATATCCTCCATTCGCGCGATGCAACGCGCCGGGTTTGATCAGGGTAAAGTTTGTGGCCAGCGTGCCCATTTCAGAAATATGCTCAATGCGGCCGGTTAATTGCCCGAGTGAGGGCAGGTCTTCTGTGATGATGGGTGCGGCGGCTGTATCGTTGGCATCATGCGAAACCATGACATTGACAGCATAACGGTCAAAATGGGGATCGAGGTGGTACTTCCGGATGACTTCGGGAAACGGCCCATCCTTGGCTCGCTCTTTAGACAACAAGAACAGTTCGGCGTTTGACATCATGTCTGTTCGCACGTTTTTCAGATAGCCAACGATGCAAGGTTCCTTCGAAAATTCGTTTTCGACCTCGTGAATTCTTAGTGAAACAGCGTGTTCAGCCATACCGGCATGTAGCGTTTCAACCTTTTGCCGGTGTTCTTTTTCAAGCTGGGGCCCTTGCTTTAACACGCCTGCCAAATGCTCTTGCAAACGTTCAATCTTTGCATCGACCTCGCCGCGCTGCTCGGGCGTGAGGGCTTCGTAAACCTCGGGCTTGATCGGTTTTCCATCCTCAATCGCCGCCAGCATAAATCCCATCGGCGTTCTGAGCAGTGCCACGTTCTCGACCTTGGCTTGGTCTGCGAATTCAGCAATGGGCTTTTCATGTTTCTGCCCGAACTCCTCTTCTATCGCGCGCCGCTGTGTTTGATAGTCCTCGGACTCAAAGAGCGCCGGGATTTCAACGGCAAGGTCATCGACCAGCTGCTGCATCGCCGATTTCAAAGCGGTAGCTGAGCCAGGTGCGAGCCGCATCGCATTTGGTTTGTGAGGCGTATCAAAATTGTTAACGTAAACCCAATCACAAGGCATCGGGCGCACCGCGGCGGCTTCCAACAAAAGACGTTTCACAGCCGTGTGACGGCCTGTTCCTTCGCGGCCGAGAACATAAAGATTGAACTCCTTATGGCTGATCTCTGCCGATAATTTGATTGCACCAATCGCACGGTCCTGACCGATAAGACCGGAAGTTGATTTCAGCGATGCCGTCGTCTTGAAGCCTAGCGACTTGGGATCGCACTCTATCCGTAACCGGGAGGAAGGTAGCCCGGCAGGAATGTCCATTTTGGCGGTTGATTTCAGAGCCACGTCGATACCTCCTCAGGCCATGACAGGGTTGGCGCAGGTTCTAGCACAGACCGTGAAGTGGATCCGATTTCGGCAGGTCGCCAAGATCCCCGCGTGATGGCTGAAGATTCCGAGCTTATGCCATTCTCAGGTACACAAGTTGATGCAGATCAAAGCTTGCACACTAAAACCCCGTACAATCAGACCTTGTTGGCGGTCAAATTAGACACCGCACATAGGGAGTCACAGAATGAAGTTCAGAAATAGGGCAATCTCTTCGAGCGTAGCGGGTGCGTTCTGCGTGACCGCAGGATCTGCGTTGGCGCGGGTCGGGGAAATCCCGGATCGATACGGTCCGTATAATCATGGACATGACGTGGTGTGGGGCAGCAGCCAATGGGGAGGATTCGGGATGGTTCTGGGGCCAATTGTCATGATCCTGATTGTGGTTGGGATTGTGGCAGGTGCTATCTATCTAATGCGCCTGTCTGATGTGGCGGGATCCAGCGGAGGCCAACTTGCCCAAGATCGTGCCTTGGTGCTCCTCAAGGAAAGGTACGCCAAAGGTGAGATCGACTCTGACGAGTTTGCAGAACGTAAAAAACTGCTGGCAGATTGATGCCCACCCGCGCATTTACCCGATTTAGTACGACGCCACCAAAATGCTTCGGACAGTGTCATCGTCAGCATCTTTAATCAGCCTCAGCGACCTAAACACCTTGAAACGGCATGCTACAATTTCGCGGCATCCGCGCTCGATGCAGCATTGGTCGCCCCTCAAGAACCTCTGCTTGGCGCAGCATGCGATTGACGTCTCGCTAATTAGGAACTGTGCTACCGAGATACGCCGCCGAGCTGATGATATGCTCGATAATCACTCTACCGCGCATGAAACCATTAATCACAGGGCCGCGTTTAAGCACAACCCTGCTGCTATAGACCGCACGCTGCTGCTATGCGCTATCAGCGCGCCTCGAGAAAAATCGCGCCACGCGTCAAGCATAACCGGCTTTTCGGGCGCAGCGTGTTGAAGCTGACGATCTTCAACATGCTGCGGGAGGCGCGTGCGCATCATGAGGCCGTTGCAAGCCGTTTAATGACCGCTAAGTGCTGGAGTACTTAGATGGGCGAAAGCGGATGCGTCACGCTATCCAACGCCAGCGGAAAGATGGCCATGTAGTTCAGAAACTCGGGCCGGATGGGTATTGGTGATGGGTGGCTGGCTGAGACAACGCCTGACCCATAATTTCTTAACACTCTCTGAAATATTTCCATTTTCCGTGTAGAAGTGGTATCGTCGGAAAAAGTTGGAGGATGAGACTGGGTTCAACCCCATAGCATGATTGGTTACAAAATCTCGGGCGACATCCATAGCCCCAGCACGTACTCTGCCCGCTGCCTTGATATTGGCAGAAAGCTCAAACCAAAACCGCGTATGCTTCCGGTGATCTCACCAATGTTCAATTACCTACTTTCATCAGGCGTTGATGCAAAGCTCCTTGGCGTTGATCCATATCAACCCCTACGCGTTAATTTGCATGTTCAAATGTGTTAGGGGGGCGTCCAAGCTGCTCCGGGTCAGGCGCTTTGTCCTGATCGCTGAACTGGCCGTACCGCGACCGGAAAAGGGAAGGCTACCGTTGAGAAATTTGCGACGTGATAAGAGTATATCTCTCGATAACTCCCCTTCCGGCACGCCGACAATGGCGTTGCTCAAGTATGCGTCCGACAGTGGTAAAATAGCTGAATGCCTCTGAATGTTTCATAATCGCCTAAAGACAATTCTTCTTGCAATAGCAGCGCTCGGGCTGATCTGCGGCGGCGTATTTTGGTTGGCGGGCTTTGCGGATTTGGCCGCATGGGTCTGGACGGCCGGGGTCTTGCCGATCCTCGCTGCGCTGATCTTCGACATCGCCCGCAGCCTCGCAAAGGGCGAAATCGGGCTTGATATCGTCGCAGCCCTGTCGATGTCAGCGGCATTGATTTTTGGCGAGACGCTGGCTGCAGCGGTCGTGGCATTGATGTATGCGGGTGGCACGTTTCTGGAAAGCTTCGCCGAGGGTCGCGCGCGGCGCGAAATGCAAAGTCTTCTTTCGCGGGTCGCCCGCACTGCCACGCTATACCGTGACGGCCAGTTTCAAGATGTGCCGTTGGAGGAGATCATTCCAAATGACCTGTTGCTGATCCGGCAAGGCGAAGTGGCACCTGTCGACGGGACACTTGAAAGTGCGCAGGCGATGCTGGACCAATCTGCCCTGACCGGCGAGGCAATGCCGGTACGGCTGGCGCGCGGCATGCAGGTGATGAGCGGCGTCACTAACGCGGGCGCTGCCTTTAATCTGCGGGCAACGCACCCTGCTGCTGACAGCACCTACGCGGGCATTGTGCGCTTGGTTGAGGCCGCGCAAAAATCCAAAGCGCCAATGGCACGTCTGGCTGACAAGTACTCGATGCTGTTTCTGGCCGTGACGGTCGCCTTGGCAACCGCTGCGTGGTGGTTCGCCGGCGATCCGATCCGCGCTGTGGCGGTGTTGGTTGTAGCCACGCCATGCCCGTTGATCTTGGCCGTTCCGGCGGCGTTGGTGGCGGGATTGTCGCGGGCCGCACGCTTGGGCGTGTTGATCAAAGGGGCAAAGCCGCTAGAGGCGATGGCACGGATCACCACATTGATCGTGGATAAAACCGGCACGCTGACCATCGGGCATCCACAACTGGTCTCGATCACTTCAAAAGGCGCGTTCGGCGATGCCGAGATTTTGCGGCTTGCTGCGAGTTTGGATCAGGCGTCCCAGCACCCTGTCGCCGAAGCTGTCGTTGCTGCCGCTCAGTCGCGGGGTGCCAGATTGTCCGTGCCGACGGAGGTGATCGAGGCCCCGGGCGAAGGCCTTGCCGGCGTGGTCGACGGTCGGCGTGTTGTTGTCGGAGGTACCAAGTTTGTTGCAGCGCAGATCGGCCTAGCTGCATCAGATGAAATTCCGCAGGTAGCAGGTGCCGTGCTCGTCGCCGTTGCGGTGGATGGAAAACCCGCCGGACAGTTGGTGATGGCCGATGCGCTGCGGTCGGGAACGGCTGAATTGCTCGCAGGTCTGCGGCGCAATGGGGTGGCGCGTATCGTGTTGGCAACGGGGGACCGCAGCGCCGTGGCAGAGGCGGTGACACACGGGCTGGGTCTGGACGCTGTCCACGCAGATCTGTCGCCGGACGACAAGCTGCGCCTCGTATTGTCGGAGCGCGAGGGTGGCCCGGTGATGATGGTTGGTGATGGCGTGAACGACGCCCCGGCGCTGGCTGCAGCGGATGTCGGTGTGGCGATGGGCGCACGCGGTGCCGCAGCTTCGGCTGAGGCCGCGGATGTAGTTTTGTTGGTGGACCGTCTTGACCGTCTGCTCGCAGGCATCGTCGTGGCACGCGGGGCGCGGCGGATTGCTGTACAAAGCGTCGTCGCGGGTATCGGGCTGTCGGTTGCAGGCATGGTAGCCGCCGCATTCGGATATCTGACCCCTGTACAGGGCGCAGTGCTGCAAGAGGTGATCGACGTCGCGGTGATCTTGAATGCGCTGCGGGCGCTGAGGATAGAGCCGGGAAGAACGGCTAAGATGGCGGGACGCGATGACACCGGACAAGTGACCACGATGCATGAGTTGGCGTCATGAGCGCGGCACAGGGCAGCGGCGCTCGTGCACTGTTCACGCGCGCGCAAACGCGACTCATAGTGGCGGGGAATCTGCACATCAATGCGGTGGCAAAGCTGGATCGCGCCGCGCTCCTGGAGATGGCGCTCGGAAACACGGAGATCGATATTTCCGGCCTGACGCGGATCGACACGGCCGGGGCTTGGCTCCTCGTGGACCTGCAACAACAGGCGTCAGCCGATGGGATCAGCGTAGTGCTGACAGGGGCTAGCGAGGCGCAGGCGCAACTCATAGACGTCGTACGCCACAGTCTGGCCCCGACCGGCACCGCCCAACCCAAAGCGAAAACATTGGTCGACCAAATCGAGCTGTTCGGCCGGATGGTGGTGCGCGGGTTGCGCAAAGCGGCGGAGTTGACTTCATTCCTCGGGCAAGTGGTGGGGACCATGGCGGGGATCGTCATCCGACCGCGCCGATTGCGCCTGACCTCGCTTGTGCACCACTGTCAGGAGGTTGGGCTCAACGCTGTACCCATCGTGGCACTAATGGCCTTTCTGATCGGCGTCGTGCTGGCCTTTCAGGGTGCCGCGCAACTCCGCCAGTTCGGAGCGGAGGTGTTTGTCGTCGATCTGATCGCGATATCGGTCCTGCGTGAGCTTGGCATTCTGCTGACCGCGATCATCGTGGCGGGACGGTCTGGGTCGGCCTTCACAGCGGCCATTGGCTCCATGAAAATGCGCGAAGAGATTGACGCGATGCGCACCATCGGGCTGGACCCTGTGACGATCCTAGTGGTGCCGCGCGTACTGGCTTTGATGATCATGCTGCCCGCACTGGGGTTTATCGCCGACATCTCGGGGCTGGTTGGCGGCGCGGTGATGTCATGGATCGAACTGGGGGTCTCTCCTGCCGTGTTCCAGTCGCGCTTGGTCAGCAACACCGATGTCTGGCATTTCGGCGTCGGAATGATCAAGGCACCGTTCTTCGCGCTGATCATCGGCATCATCGGCTGTTTCGAGGGGCTGAAGGTCGGCGGTGACGCGGAATCGCTGGGGCGGCTGACGTCGACTTCTGTCGTGCTGTCTATTTTCATGGTAATCATGGTGGATGCTATGTTCTCGATTTTCTTCGCGATTGTGGGGGTGTGATGGCTGGTCTGGTAGACGATCCGATTATTCGCGTGCGGGGGTTGGTGACCCGCTTTGGCACCCATACTGTCCATGACGGGCTGGATTTGGACGTGCGGCGCGGCGAAATTATCGGCGTTGTCGGTGGGTCAGGTACCGGCAAGTCGGTGCTATTGCGTGCCATCGTCGGCCTGCTAAAGCCCGTGGCCGGACGCATCGAGGTGTTAGGCGAAAGCGTGCGAGATACGCCGGAGGAAGAGTATCGCCGCCTGCGCCGTCGCTGGGGAGTAATGTTTCAGGACGGGGCGCTGTTTTCGTCGCTGACGGTGCGGCAAAACGTCGAGGCACCGATGCGCGAACAATTACAGCTGGACCAAGACCTGCGCGAAACCCTTGCAGGGATCAAAGTGCGCATGGTCGGCCTGCCGGAGAATGCGCTGGCCAACTATCCGTCCGAGTTGTCGGGGGGCATGCGCAAACGGGCTGGTTTTGCCCGCGCCATCGCGCTGGACCCCGAGATCGTGTTTCTGGACGAGCCGACCGCAGGCCTCGACCCAATTGGCGCGGCGGCGTTTGATATTCTGATCCGCCAGTTGCAGGCCGCACTCGGGCTCACGGTATTTCTGGTGACCCATGATCTTGATAGTCTCTATGCGATCTGTGATCGCGTGGCAGTGCTCGCCGATAAACGTGTTCTGGCGGTCGGAACTGTGCAAGATATGCTGAAGGTCGATCATCCTTGGGTGCGTGAATATTTCCATGGCCCCCGTGCGCGGGCCGCCATGGCATCTGCCGAGGGGGCACCCTGATGGAAACCCGCGCCAATTACATCCTGATCGGGGCGTTCACTCTGTTTGCAATCCTTGGCACGCTGGGATTTTTCATTTGGTTGGCCAGTGTCCAGATTGACAGGCAATACGCCACCTACGGCATCTTGTTTGACAATGTCTCGGGCCTAGACCCGTCGGGCGACGTTTTGTTTAACGGCATTTCCGTGGGCAAGGTGTCAGGGCTACAGATTTACGAGGAAGACCCGTCAAAGGTGTTCACCACGATCCAGATTGACGCCGCGACGCCTGTGCGCAGTGACACCGTCGCGCAGTTGCAATCGCAAGGTGTGACAGGGGTTGCTTATATTTCGCTATCAGGCGGCACGCCAGGTTCGGGCAGGCTCACGACCGAGGATGGCAGCCTTCCAATGATCACCTCGGAGCGGTCAACCGTGCAGACCTTAGTCGAGGATGCGCCCGATCTGCTGGTACAGGCGACGGATCTGTTAAAGCAGTTTCAAGCTCTGACGGGGCCTGAAAATCAAGCCTATGTCACCCGCATCTTGCGCAATCTGGATGCCTCCTCGTCGCGGCTGGATCAGGCATTGACCGATTTCTCGCAGATCAGCAGAACCGTTGGCGATGCCACTGCCCAAATATCACTGTTCACTGGCAAGCTGGACAGCATCGGTGCTGCGGTCGCAATAACGCTGGAGAATGCCAACGCAGCATTGGCCTCGGCGCAGCGCACTTTCGAGTCTGCCGACACCGCGCTTATGGCATCTGGCACAGCGATTGACAGTGTAG
>DRFG01000233.1 GCA_011050655.1 Roseobacter sp. | reverse complement strand
GAGCTGGAGCTGGTACGCTCGGGCCTTTATGACACGATGAGCGATGCGTACGAAACCATGGCAGAGGTTTGGCACAGTCGCGCAGATGTCAGCGATCTGCGTACCGCCGCCTATCTGGTGAGCATCGGCAAAGTCGCGGCCAGCTATCGTACAAAAGGGCTTTGACCGCGCCCGTGCACTAAAGGGGTATCTGCGTCGTGGATTGACCTGTTCACGACGCAAATTGCACGCCATCACCACCACCGCCATTGCACCTTGGCGCAGGAGTCGATTGAGTAACGCACAAAGCGCTGAAGTCAGGCTACTGAGCCAAGGGGGGATTATGCGGTTTTCAGGTTTACGCGTGTTGCGAGAAGGGTTGACTGGCAACAAGGGTTGGTCGGCGCATTGGCGCGATGCCGAACCCAAGGCCGAGTATGACGCGATCATCATTGGCGGCGGTGGGCATGGGTTGAGCACCGCGTATTATCTGGCGAAAGAACACGGGCTTACCAATATTGCCGTTTTGGAAAAGGGCTATCTCGGCGGCGGAAATGTAGGGCGTAACACCACGATTGTCCGGGCGAATTACTTTTTACCCGGCAATTCCGAGTTTTATTCCCATTCGCTCAAGTTATGGGAAGGGCTGGAAGAAGAGCTGAACTATAATGTGATGCATTCGCAGCGTGGGTTGATCAACCTGTTTCATTCCGACGGACAGCGTGACGCCTTTGCGCGGCGCGGGAATGCCATGATCAACCAAGGCGACGATGCCGTTCTGTTGGACCGCGAAGGCGTGCGAAAGCATTTGCCGTATCTTGATTTCGACAATGCGCGCTTCCCGATCTATGGAGGTTTGCTGCATCCTCGTGGTGGTACGGCGCGACACGACGCAGTGGCCTGGGGCTATGCGCGCGGGGCGTCGGATCGCGGCGTGGATCTGATCCAGCAATGCGAAGTCACAGGGATTGATATCGAAAACGGACAGGTGCGCGGTGTGCAGACCACGCGCGGCGCGATCAGGGCCAAGAAGGTCGGGATCGTGGTCGCCGGGCGTTCCGGTCAGGTAGCGGCAATGGCAGGCATGCGGCTGCCGATTGAAAGCCACGTCTTGCAGGCTTTCGTGACCGAAGGATTGAAACCTTGCATTGACCACGTGGTCAGTTTTGGCATGGGGCATTTTTATATTTCGCAGTCGGACAAAGGCGGGTTGGTATTCGGCGGCGATCTGGACTTTTATGCGTCATACGCTGCGCGGGGCAACCTGCCGATGGCCGAACATGTAATGGAGGCGGGCATGGCGCTGATGCCGATGATCGGCAAGGCACGCGTGTTGCGCAGTTGGGGCGGGATCATGGATATGACACCAGATGGCAGCCCTATCATTGACAAGACGGAGACCCAAGGTTTGTTCATAGATTGTGGCTGGTGTTATGGGGGGTTCAAGGCGGTGCCTGGATCGGGCTTTAGCTTTGCGCATTTGATGGCAACCGGGCATCACCAAGGGCCGGCAGCGCAGTATCGGTTGGATCGCTTCCGCACTGGCAAGGGGGTTATGGATGAAGAGGGCACCGGTTCTCAGCATAACTTGCATTAGGAGGGTTATGTGGGAGCCTTCGGCGAGAGTTTATTTGGCAAAATGAAAGATGGGCGGTTTTCGTCCAGTGGGGGAGTGGCATGAGGCTGGACTGTCCGATTTGTGGAAACCGTGACCGGCGAGAGTTTTATTATCAAGGCGATGCCGTGATGCTGGAGCGCCCCGCGCCGGACGCGGGAGCGGCCGCGTGGGATGGGTATCTGCATCTGCGCGCCAACCTTGCGGGGGAGACACGGGATTTATGGCAGCATGAGGCGGGGTGCGGGGCATGGTTGGTTGTCACCCGTAACACGGTGACGCATGCTATCCATACCGTGGAGCTTGCTTCGGCTGTCAAGGAGGCCTTGCGATGAGGATCAAGGGCAAGGGGCTTGTCGACCGATCAGACCCGGTGACGTTCCGCTTTGACGGGCGCAGCTATGACGGGTTCGCGGGCGACACTGTAGCATCGGCATTGTTGGCGAATGACGTCAAGTTGATGGGGCGGTCTTTTAAATACCATCGCCCGCGTGGCGTTTTGACGGCGGGCAGCGAAGAGCCCAACGCTTTGATCACTGTCGGCGCGGGGGCGTCAGCGGAACCAAATGTGCGAGCAACAACTCAGGAAATTTACGAGGGGCTGGAGGTGCGCAGCCAGAATGCGTGGCCGTCACTGGATCTGGATGCGTTGGCAGTGAACAATCTGTTTGCTCCTTTGCTGGGAGCGGGTTTCTACTACAAGACCTTCATGTGGCCGAAGGCTTTCTGGGAACGGGTTTATGAGCCGGTGATCCGGCGCGCGGCCGGGCTGGGCGGGTTGAGCGGACAACCCAACCCGGACACCTACGAGCGGGCTTTTGCGTTTTGTGATGTATTGGTCATCGGCGCGGGGCCTGCGGGGTTGATGGCTGCGCTGACCGCAGCCCGAGCCGGGGCAGATGTTATCATTGCCGACGAAGACGCGCGACCAGGGGGGCGGCTGAATGCCGAGCTTCTGGAAGTTGACGGTGAACTTGGGCATGTCTGGGCAGCGCGGGCCGTGGCCGAACTGGAAAGCATGAGCAACGTTCGGGTGATGTCACGCACGACGGTCACGGGCGCATACGATCAGGGAACGTTCGGCGCACTGGAACGGGTGAACCAGCATCGCGGCGGGCGCAGTGATGGAGCCCCTTTGGAATGCTTTTGGCGTATTGTTACCAAGCACAGTATTCTGGCGGCGGGCGCGATCGAACGTCCAATCGCATTTCAGAATAATGATCGCCCCGGCATTATGACCGCCGGTGCAGTGCGCGCTTATCTAAACCGCTGGGGCGTCAGTCCGGGCCGGGCCGTCACGGTCTTTACGAACAATAATGATGCGTATCGCACTGCGCAGGACATGGTCGCCGCAGGCGTGCGGGTTGCGGCTGTGATCGACAGCCGGGCAGATGTTCGTTCAACCGGAGAGTTTCCAGTGTACCGCGGCGCGCAGGTCTGCAATTCGAATGGTGGCAAGGAGCTGGAGAGCATTAGCATTATTGTTAACGGGAAGAGTGAAAAGATACAGACTGATTGTCTGGCAATGTCAGGGGGTTGGAACCCTACAGTGCATTTGACGTGCCACATGAACTCTCGGCCAACGTGGCGCGCGGATATTCAGGCTTTTGTTCCGACCGAAGGGGCAGTTCCAGGGATGAGCACGGCGGGCGCATGCCGGGGTACGTTTTCGACCCATGGTTGTCTGACCGAGGGCGCTGCAGCCGCCCGCGAGGTATTGGCCGCGTTGGGGAAAAAGGTATCAGATACCGCGTTACCTCAGGCCGAAGACGCCCCCTATAACCTGGCTCCGTTATGGGCTGTGGCGGGCAAGGGCCGTGCCTGGCTGGATTTCCAGAACGATGTCTGCGTGAAAGATGTCAAGCAGGCGGCAGTGGAGAACTTTCGGTCGGTCGAACATATGAAACGCTATACCACACAAGGTATGGCGACAGATCAGGGAAAAAACTCGAACGTTGCAGCGCTGGCGGTCTTAGCGGATGCCACAGGGCGCGGGATACCCCAGACAGGTACTACGACATTCCGTCCGCCCTATTCCCCGGTGGCCATTGCTGCTATGGGGGCGGGGGCGCAGGGCAAGGGGTTTGCCCCGCAGCGGTTTACCACCTCTCACCGAGCCAGTGTTGCAGCAGGGGCACCGATGATCGAGGCCGGCTTGTGGTATCGTCCCAGCTATTTTCCCAAGCCCGGTGAAAAGACCTGGCGGCAATCTTGTGATCGCGAGGTAAACCATGTGCGCAACGCGGTGGGGATTTGCGATGTCTCGACGCTGGGAAAGATTGATATTCAAGGACCAGATGCGGCAGCACTGCTAGATTTCGTGTATATTAACACGTTTTCTACTTTGAAGGTCGGGCGGGTGCGCTATGGGTTGATGCTGCGGGAGGATGGCACCGTGTTGGATGACGGTACGTGCGCCCGATTGGGCGCAACGCGGTTTGTCATGACCACCACCACTGCGGCCGCAGGTACGGTAATGCGACATTTGGAATTTGTCGCGCAATGCCTGCGCCCCGAATGGCAGGTTGCCATGACATCCACGACCGAACAATGGGCGCAGTTTGCAGTTGCGGGACCAAAATCCCGGGAACTGTTGAACGGATTGTTGGATGCGCCGATCGATAATGACAACTGGCCGTTCATGGCTTGTGGTGAAGTGTCGGTGTTGGGCGTGGGGGGGCGGCTTTTTCGCATCTCGTTTTCTGGAGAACACGCCTATGAGATCGCTGTCCCTGCGCGCTATGGGGAGGCACTATTTCGCGAGTTGGTCGCGCGGGCTGAGGGGCTTGGGGGTGGTGCCTACGGTATGGAGGCGCTGAATGTGTTGCGGATCGAGAAAGGGTTTATCACCCATTCCGAAATTCACGGGCGTACAACCGCTTATGATGTGGGCATGGGCCGCATGATAAGCGCCACCAAGGACTGCATCGGCAAAGTCATGGCCGCGCGCCCTGGGTTGGTTGTCAAAGATCGCGAGCGGTTGGTTGGGTTCAAACCGATCGGTGCTGTTAAGCAACTAAGTGCAGGTGCCCATGTCTTTGCGGCAGGGGCTCAGGCATCGCGCGAAAACGATCAAGGGTATATCACTTCGGTCGGCTTTTCACCTAGTTTTGGGGCGTATATCGGGTTGGGTTTTGTCAAAAGCGGCCCGGAACGCTACGGCGAGGTGATGCGCGCGGTCGACCACCTGCACGAGTTGGAAGTTGAGGTGGAGATATGTCCCCCTGTGTTTGTGGACCCGGAAGGGAGGCGCGCCCGTGGCTAAATTGAAAGCGAGGATGCCCTGTGAGGAGATGCTGCCTTTCACTTTTGGCACCGTCAAACTGGACGAAACCAACCTGGGTGTAATGACCTCGGTCATGGCTTTGGGCGAGGATGCGGCCTTATCTTCCGCCCTAAGTGACGCGCATGGCGTGGGTTTTCCCAAGGCGAATCGAACTTTGGGCAATGCGGGGGGGCCACGCTGTATCTGGTTCGGGCAGCGGCAGGCCATGTTGATCGGCCCTGCGCCGGATGATCGCTTGCAGGTGTACGCAGCCTTGGTGGACCAAAGCGACGGGTGGTGCGCCGTGACTGTCGAGGGGGAGGATGTCGAGCATGTATTGGAACGGCTGGTACCTGTTGATTTGCGCCGAATGCATTTCAAGCGTGGTCACACGGCGCGGACGCAGTTGGGACATATATCGGCTTCGATTACGCGAACCGGGTCGCAGGCATTTCTGATCCTTGTATTCCGATCCATGGCGGCTAGTTTGGTGCATGAGCTAAGCCAAGCCATGCGGGCAGTCGCCTCGCGGCGCGGCAACGGCTAAACCATGCGGATATGTGGAGATGTGACGATGAAGTTATTATCAGTAACAATGATGGTCGCCTATGTGAGCGTGGCTGCTCCGGCTTGGGCAGTCATCGGTGATGCGGAGGTCAACTGCGCCTATCAAGCGGATGTGGTTCAGGCGGTCCGCCAGGCCCGACTGAACCGGGTGAAAGAACGCAGCGTAGCAGACCATGTCGCGGCGTCGGCACCCGCGTGGCCCGAGAAGTATAACGCGGTCGTCCCTCTGGTGACGCCTTGGGTCTATGAGATGAAAATGCGTGACGTCAAAGCCAATGATCTGGGGGCGGCCTGGAAAGAGATGTGTTTGGGCAGCTGAGGATATCGGCCTGTTACTGGTGGCAGGGAGGGGCCAGCCCCATCGCCCTAGCGGGCGATCCCCCGGAGTTTATCTGGCAAAATGAAACGGTAGATGAACACGTTGGGTGCTGGACTTCGAGCCGTTCGCCGCAATATATACAGCTATGAGCCTGCCCCCTGGATTTTTGGATGAATTGCGCAGCCGCGCCAGCCTGTCTCAGGTGGTGGGGCGTAAGGTCATGTGGGATGCGCACAAATCCAATCAGGGCAAAGGCGACATGTGGGCTCCTTGCCCGTTTCATCAGGAAAAATCTGCCAGTTTCCACGTAGATGACCGCAAGGGATTTTATTATTGTTTTGGCTGCCATGCCAAAGGCGATGCGATCTCTTTCGTGCGTGAAACCGAAAATGTGAGTTTTATGGAGGCTGTCGAGATTTTGGCCCGCGAGGCAGGGATGCCTGTGCCACGGCAGGATCCGCGTGCACAACAGAAGGCAGACAAGCGTGGTCAGTTGGCCGAGGTTATGGAATTGGCAGTGCAGTATTTCCGACTGCAGCTGCGCACGGCACCGGCGGGCGTAGCGCGGGATTATCTTGCGAAGCGCGGTTTGACCATGGAAGCGTTGGAGCGGTGGGAAATCGGTTTTGCCCCTAATCAATGGCAAGGCTTATGGGACCACCTGAAGGCAAAAGATGTGGAGGATGCGCTGATATTTGGTGCGGGGTTGGCCAAGCCTTCCACGAAGGGCGGGCGCCCCTATGATACGTTCCGAGGGCGGATCATGTACCCTATCCGCGATGCTAGGGGCCGCACGATTGCCTTTGGCGGGCGGGCGATGGACCCTGATGACCCCGCAAAATACCTGAACTCTCCGGAAACGGAGCTTTTTGATAAGGGGAGAAGCCTTTATAACGTGAAGGATGCCCGGACCGCCGCAGGGCAGGGCCAGTCTTTGATCGTTGCCGAAGGGTATATGGACGTCATTGCATTGGTGCAGGCGGGGTTCATGGCGGCGGTGGCCCCCTTGGGGACGGCTATCACCGAGAACCAGTTACAGATGTTGTGGCGCATAGCACCCGAGCCGATTATCACGTTGGACGGCGATGCCGCAGGGCAGCGCGCAGCCTTACGCCTTGTCGATCTGGCGTTGCCGCTGCTTGAGGCGGGGCGATCATTACGCTTTGCTGTGATGCCGGACGGGCTTGACCCTGACGATTTGCTACGGGCGCAGGGAGCCCCGGCGCTGCAAAAGCTGTTGGACAATGCGATCCCGATGGTGCGCCTGCTATGGCAGCGTGAAACCGAGGGCCGGGTTTTTGACAGCCCTGAACGCAAGGCGGGGCTTGATAAATCGTTGCGCGAAAAAATCATGACTATAAAGGACCCGTCAATCCGCAGCCATTATGGGCAAGAGTTAAAGGATCTGCGGTGGCAGTTATTCCGACCGCAAAAAACGCAGAGCAGCTTTACATCAGCCCCACGATCCGCTGGGGGTGGGGGGCAGGGGCGCTGGAACGCAGCCCCCAAGGGGCCATCGCCTGGCGCTAAATCTTCCATTCTTGTAACTGCTGCGGGCGACGGCGCGACAGAGCACCTGCGGGAAGCCGTAATCTTGTGTGCACTGCTGTGCTGTCCGCAACTGGTAGAGGAATTTGAAGCCGGGCTGGCGACAATGCGGTGCCAAAACGCAGACCATCACAGGATTCGTGATCTGATGATCCGTCATTCACATTTATCGCCAGACGCGTTGCGAGAAAAAATATACGACGCACTGGGTACGGTGACCCTTGAAAACATGCGGTCGCAGCGCCACGTTGCCATTACACCATGCATTCGCACCCCCGGTAATCTTGAGATGACGCGCATGACGGTAGCTGAGGAAATAGCAAAGCTGGAAGCTGCGAGGGGGCTGAATGCCGAAATCGCCGATGCGGTCGAGGATTTGACCGGTGGTGCCGACGAGGGTTTGACATGGCGGCTAAGCGAAGCCGCGAGAAACGCAGACCGCGCACAACGCAGCGGACAAGAAGATACGGCCGAATATGATATCGGCGAAAACGGGGCTCATATCAGCCGAGAGGAACGAAGCGCATTGGATGCGCTGATCGGATCAATTCGCGGAACACCCGCCAAAGATGAAAAATGAACCCAGCGTGGCTTTTTCGCCGGGATGTTTAACAAAATACAGGGTAACGGGTTTAAGAATCACCCAGAACCCCGCATGATTCTATGAAATCGAATCACCTTGGGTGATTCGCGCCCATTCGCTGGAGGAAATTCATGGCCGCCAAAGATGCCAACGAAGACACGAAGTCTGAAGATCAAGATGCCGGCCATTCGCTCGATATGAGTCAAGCCGCCGTCAAGAAGATGATCGGTGACGCGCGTGAAAAAGGTTATATCACTTACGATCAGCTCAATACTGTGCTGCCGCCCGATCAGGTCAGTTCCGAGCAGATTGAAGACGTAATGTCGATGCTTTCGGAAATGGGCATCAACATCATCGAAGATGAAGACGCCGAGGACGAAGAAGCCAAGGGTGGTACCGATCTCGCCACCACCGACAGTAACCGTGACGTGACATTGTCGACGGGTACGTCTGAAAAGCTTGACCGGACGGATGACCCCGTGCGGATGTATCTGCGCGAGATGGGTTCGGTTGAATTGCTGAGCCGCGAAGGTGAAATCGCCATCGCCAAGCGGATCGAAGCAGGTCGCAACACGATGATCGCAGGGCTTTGCGAAAGCCCGTTGACCTTTCAGGCGATTACCATTTGGCGCGACGAACTTTTGTCCGAAGATATTTTGTTGCGTGACGTTATCGACCTTGAAGCGACCTTTGGCACGCAAATGGGCGAAGAAGAAGATTCTACGCCCGTCGTACCTGCTGTCGGGCTCGAGACGAAGCCGACTGAATCGTCAAACGAAGTGGATGCCGACGGCAATCCGATTTCCAACGATGACGATGATGAAGACGATGATGAGCAGGCCAACATGTCCTTGGCCGCTATGGAAGCCGCGCTTAAGCCGCAGGTTCTTGAGGCGCTTGACATCATCGCTGACGATTATGTCAAGCTGAGCCAAATTCAGGACAGCCGGATATCGGCAACCTTGAACGAAGACGGTACGTTTTCAAAGGCCGATGAAGAAGAATATCAGCGTGTACGATCTGAAATTGTGTTGCTGGTGAATGAACTGCACCTGCACAACAACCGTGTCGAAGCGTTGATTGACCAGCTTTATGGCATCAACCGCCGCATCATGCAGATCGACTCTGCCATGGTGAAACTGGCTGACCAGGCACGGATCAACCGCAAGGAATTCGTCGACAACTATCGCGGTTACGAGCTTGATCCGAACTGGATGGAGCGGATGGCCGAGAAGTCGGGCCGCGGCTGGCAGATGTTCATTGAACGCTCTGCCGAAAAGGTTGACGAACTACGCTCGGATATGGCGCAGGTTGGTCAGTATGTCGGTTTGGACATTTCTGAATTCCGCCGCATTGTGCAGCAGGTGCAGAAGGGCGAAAAAGAAGCGCGTCAGGCCAAGAAAGAAATGGTCGAAGCGAACCTGCGTCTGGTTATCTCGATCGCCAAAAAATACACCAACCGCGGGCTGCAATTCCTTGACCTTATTCAGGAAGGTAACATCGGCTTGATGAAAGCCGTGGACAAGTTCGAATACCGTCGCGGTTACAAATTCTCGACCTATGCGACTTGGTGGATCAGGCAAGCGATCACGCGGTCTATTGCGGATCAGGCGCGCACCATCCGTATTCCTGTGCATATGATCGAAACGATCAACAAGCTGGTCCGAACGGGCCGCCAGATGCTGCATGAAATCGGTCGCGAACCGACGCCAGAAGAATTGGCCGAAAAACTGCAGATGCCTTTGGAAAAGGTCCGCAAGGTGATGAAGATCGCCAAGGAGCCGATTTCGCTGGAAACGCCTATCGGTGACGAAGAAGACAGCCAACTGGGCGATTTCATCGAGGACAAGAATGCCGTGCTGCCCTTGGACAGCGCCATTCAGGAAAACCTCAAGGAAACGACGACACGGGTTCTGGCGTCGCTCACACCGCGCGAGGAACGTGTGCTGCGGATGCGCTTTGGTATCGGCATGAACACTGACCACACGCTAGAAGAAGTCGGCCAGCAGTTCAGCGT
>DRFG01000232.1 GCA_011050655.1 Roseobacter sp. | reverse complement strand
TAGCGCTGTTAACACGTCTTAATGATGCCAGCGATGTTGAAGACAGCTCAGTTCGGGCAATCCAAGAGGTGCAGATCCGGTTCTTGATGGCTGCGGCCAATGCGGGGGTGATAAAGCTGCAAATGGAAGAACCCGACCTACGAGAAGTTTTGCGGGCGCAGGAACCCGAGATGCGGGCCTCGATCAAAAACAACGCCTTGGCGAGCTCGGCCTATACGTATCAAGCATTTTCGGATGAAGAGGTCCAGAAATATGCTGCGGCCCTGGAAGACCCGAAGATGCAAGAAGTTTACGCGCTTATGAACGCGGTGCAATTCGAAATTATGGCCAATCGTTATGAAGTCGTTGCGCAGCGCTTGGCCGGAATGCAGCCCAGTCAGGAGTTATGATGAGACAATCGTTTCTGATAGCGCCACTATTATGGCTGTTAGCGCTTCCGGCATGGGCTGATGCTCGAGGTGCCGTATTGCTGGATGTGCTCAAGATCGCCGAGATTGTGCATATCTTGCAAGCGGAAGGTGAGACATATGCAGAGACGCTGAACGAGGACATGTTACAGGGGCAGGGCGGCGCAGGATGGCAGCTTCAGGTCGCCAAAATCTATGATCCAGACCGGATCGTGGATACGCTTAGTGCCAGGCTTGATGCTGAACTACAAGGAGACATGCGCGAACAGGTGATCGCCTTTTTCGATTCCGACACCGGCCGGAAAATCGTCACACTCGAGAATGCCGCCCGCGCCGCCATCAATGATCAAAAGATAGAGAATGCAGCGCGTGAGCGCTATTTCGAACTCGAAGGTACCGGTGATCCTAGGCTTGCGCAGGTGTCGGCCCTGATCGAAAGCGGTGACATGATTAATCGAAATGTCACCGCCACGATGAATTCCAACCTTCAGTTCATGCGCGGTCTGGTGGACGGCGGTGCGGCTGAAATGACCCAAGATGACTTGATCGCGGATATCAGTGCGCAGCAAGAAGCAATCACTATTGATACGACTTCTTGGCTTTACGGGTATCTTTTACTTTCTTATTCTCCGCTCCCTGATGACGTGCTAGATGCTTACGTTGACTTCTCTCTAAGCGAAGCCGGGGTGGCGTTGAACCGTGCATTGTTCGACGGGTTCGGCGCTGCCTACGAAGACATCTCATATGCACTTGGCCGAGCCGTGGCGCTGAACGTGATCGCGGAAGAGCTTTAGCATAATTTACCTAACCCGCTGCCCTTGACATATGGGTGGGGCTGGTGCAAATGGCAGATCTCACTCCATAGGTGCGCGTTATGCGTGCCTTTGTTATTTTATGATCATCCCGAAACGGGGTGCGCTGTCCGAGGTGGGCTTTGCCCGCGAACACCCAGATGGGGACCACAGGATGCGGAAACAGTAAAGGAAAACGCATGTTTGCGGTCATCAAGACAGGCGGCAAGCAGTACAAGGTTCAATCGGGAGATATGCTCCGGGTAGAACGTTTGGCTGCTGACGCGGGCGAAACAGTTCAATTCAACGAAGTTCTCATGCTGGGTGGCGATAGCCCCAAGCTGGGCGCGCCACTGGTTGCGGATGCCGGCGTTCAAGCCGAAGTCGTCGAGCAGATCAAAGGCGAAAAGGTAATCCACTTCGTTAAGCGCCGCCGGAAGCACTCTTCCAAGCGCACAAAAGGCCACCGTCAGAAATTGACGCTGGTGAAAATTGGCGAAATCCTTGCCTCCGGTGCCGATAAGTCTGGTGCAAAGACTGCTATCGGTACAGGTTCTGTCAGTGCTGCTGTGGTGGCCGAGATCGTAGCTAACGCTGCGGCCAAGACCCAAGCGGCCAAGCCAGTCAAAGCGAAGAAGGTCAAGGCAGAGGCTGCTCCAGCCGCTGAAAAGCCCGCAAAAGCCAAAAAGGCCAAAGCGGCACCCGCAGCTGAAGGCGCCGATGATCTAAGCAAGATCTCGGGTGTCGGCCCGGTCATTGTTGGCAAGCTGAATGGTGAAGGCATCACAACCTTCGCTCAGATTGCGGCATGGACTGACGCAGACGTCGAAGCTATTGAAGAGAAACTGTCGTTCAAAGGTCGTGTGGGTCGTGAAGACTGGATCGCACAGGCCAAAGAACTGGCAAAAGGCTAAGGAGAGACACCAATGGCACATAAAAAAGCAGGCGGCTCATCCCGTAACGGCCGCGACTCAGCGGGTCGCCGTCTTGGCGTAAAGAAGTATGGTGGCGAAGCAGTCATCCCCGGCAACATTCTGGTGCGTCAGCGCGGCACGAAGTTCTGGCCAGCCGAAGGCGTGGGCATGGGCAAGGATCACACGATCTTTGCCAAGGTCGACGGTAAGGTTCAGTTTCACAAAGGCCTGAAAAACCGTACGTTTATTTCGGTTCTTCCGGTGGCAGAAGCCGCAGAATAAGCCGCACCCCTCAGGGTTTTAAAATTCAGGGATCGGCGGAAGCGCCGGTCCTTTTTCGTATTTGCACGACCACATGTATCCAGAAAGGAGAAGGGTCAGAATGACAGTCTTAAAATCCCCCGAACCTTCGGACGGTGGTGTTGTCTTGCAGGCACCCAGTTACGGTGATGCACAGGCTAGGTTCAAGCTGGGCTGCAAACCCGCAACTAGCCGGATGATCGGAGCAGTGCGCCGGTACTTGGATCATTCGTCGGATAAATGCGCAAGCCTTGTGGCTCTTTCACACGGCACGATCATTGCATCGGAAAAGAGATATCTATACTGGACCCCGGCACATCTGGCTGCCATCGTGGTTCTTTTCGTATTGTTCGGAGGAGGAACATAACGATGGAAACTCAAACCCTTACACCCCAGGCAATGATAGAAACTGAACGTTTCGACCTGCGGCCTGTGCGTCGCTCCGACCTTGGGTTAATCGAACTTTACGCCAGCGACCCGCGCGTGGCGACCAATACTGTATCAATCCCGCATCCGTTGCCGCCTGGGGTAATCGAATCCTACATAAAACGTGCCACCACGGAACCGCGCACCGAAGATGTATGGGTGATGGATGGGCTCAAGGCCGATGGTGCAGAAGTCATGGGCGTCATTTCATTGGTAAGAATGGACCGCGATCAATCCGAAGTTGGATATTGGGTTGCCCCGGCGTTCTGGAACACCCATCTTGCGTCCGATGCGGTACAGGCCTTGGTGAAGGCGAACCCATTGGGCAACAAGAACATGTTCGCTTCGGTGTTTCGCGACAACCCGGCATCTGCCAAAGTGCTGACAAATGCGGGTTTTCGTTACCTTGGCAATGCTGAAACCTATTGTCTGGCCCGCGAGACCTGCGTACCTACATGGACCTATAGCCACAAGCTGTGATCACCTGTGCCCCGGAAAGGCTCCTGCAATGAAGTTTCTCGACCTGTGCAAAGTTTACATTCGCTCTGGCGCAGGCGGGGGCGGCTGCGTGTCATTCCGGCGCGAGAAATACATCGAATATGGCGGTCCCGACGGCGGTGACGGCGGTGGCGGCGGCACCGTATGGGCCGAGGCCGTGGACGGGCTTAACACCCTCATAGACTTCCGCTATCAGCAACACTTTTTCGCCAAGAACGGCCAGCCGGGTATGGGCAAGCAGCGCACCGGCAAGGACGGCGACGATATCATTCTGCGGGTTCCCGTTGGCACTGAAATCTTGGACGAAGATCAAGAAACCGTTATTGCCGACATGACCGAGCTTGGCCAACGCGTTGAACTGGCGCGCGGTGGCAACGGTGGCTGGGGCAACCTGCATTTCAAATCCGCAACGAACCAAGCGCCTCGCCGTGCGAACCCCGGACAAGAAGGCGTGGAACGCACCCTATGGCTGCGCCTTAAGCTGATTGCCGATGTCGGGTTATTGGGTTTGCCAAACGCAGGTAAGTCGACCTTTCTGGCAGCCACTTCAAACGCGCGTCCGAAAATTGCAGATTATCCCTTTACCACGTTGCACCCCAACCTAGGCGTAGTGGGTGTCGACAACACTGAATTTGTCGTCGCCGATATCCCCGGCCTAATCGAAGGCGCATCCGAAGGGCGCGGCTTAGGCGACCTGTTTTTAGGCCATGTTGAGCGCTGTGCCGTGTTGCTGCATCTTATCGACGGCACGTCTGCAACGATCGCCGAAGACTACCAGACCATCATCACAGAACTCGAAGCCTACGGCGGGGAACTTGCCGATAAACCACGCATAACCGTCCTAAACAAAATTGATGCGCTTGATGAAGAAGAGCGCATAACTGCACGTGATTGCTTGATAAAGACATGCGGGAGCGACGTGATGATGATGTCCGGTGTCTCGCGTGAAGGTGTAACCGAGGTGCTGCGCACCCTGCGAGGCCAGATCGATGATGACCGCCTGAAGTTTCTTGATATCGAGGAAGAGGCACCGTGGCAGCCCTGAGCGACGGCAAACGTATCGTCGTAAAAATCGGGTCTGCATTGTTGGTGGATCGCGCGACCGGCCTGCTGCGTTCAGAGTGGCTGCATTCGCTCGCACAGGATGTGGCATGGCTCAAAGGGCAGGGCAAAGATGTGGTGCTGGTATCCTCTGGCTCCATCGCTCTGGGGCGCGGCGTACTTAGGCTGCCAGCAACGCCGCTGGCGCTTGAACAGTCGCAAGCGGCTGCGGCCGTTGGCCAGATACGTCTTGCCCGCGCTTACGAAGAAGCACTTGAACCGCATGGTATCACCACCGCTCAGGTACTGGTTACCTTGGAAGACAGCGCAGATCGCCGCCGTTATCTCAACAGTCGCGCGACGATGGAACAGTTGTTGTCGCTTGGTGCCGTACCTATCGTCAACGAAAATGACACTGTGGCGACCGATGAAATTCGCTTTGGTGACAATGACCGGCTGGCTGCACAGATCGCGGTGACCGTGGGCGCAGATCAATTGATATTGCTTTCAGACGTAGACGGCTTCTATTCCGCCAATCCAAATGATGATCCGTTGGCGATCCGCTATGACACCATCACAATCATTACCCCCGAAATCGAGGCGCAAGCGGGTGACGCCGGCTCCGGCCTATCGAAAGGCGGCATGAAAACCAAACTTATGGCGGCCAAAACCGCCACGGCTGCGGGTTGCGCCATGGCCATCTCGCATGGGGCGACCAATCGACCGTTACATGCACTAGCAATGGGGGCAAATGCCACGTGGTTCACGGCACATTCTGACCCGCAAACCGCCCGCAAACAATGGATCGCCGCGATAAAGCCGC
>DRFG01000231.1 GCA_011050655.1 Roseobacter sp. | reverse complement strand
TCCGCTTGGTCGGCTGTTTCGCCGACGTTGGCGATGATGCGATCAGCGCCGAAGCCACCAAAGATCAGATCCGCCCCGTAGCCGGTAAAGATTGTGTCATCGCCGCCAGTGGTCGCGTCCAGCGTGGCGGCGCTTACCAATGTATAGCGGAAGGTGCCAAAATTGGGCGCACCGGTCGCCAGCACAACCGTGGCATTATCACCCATGACGATATTGTCGCCCTGACCCGCATCAATCGTGTCACCCGCCTGGCCGCCGATGATGATATCGGTGCCGTCGAATGTGTTGATGGTGTCACTGCCGCCTACGTTAAGGAACGTCGAAGTGAACGACGTTGGTGCCCGGGCAACCCCGTCGGTAACATCCGTCAGGCCGCCGGTTCCCAGACGCAGGCTGACAGCGCCGTTTTCGTCGAGATATTCAAGAACCCCACGGTCACCAAAGACGATATCGTCATCCGATCCGGTGTTGATCTTGTCATCATCTTGGCCGCCAAAGACTACCAGCGGCAGGCTTGTACCCGGCGCGGTGACGATATCGGCATCACGCACCCTGTCGTATTGGTCGTACGCACCTTGGGTATTAAGCGCAAAGAACCCATCGGCATGGTCCAGCGTGATAACCACCTGATCATTACCCAAGCCAGTGTTCAGCGATGTAACCGTCTGGCTGCCGACGATCGCACGGGTATGGGTGGCGTCGATAAAGATGTTGTCATCGCCAAACCCGGTCCAATAGGTCACGCCGCCAAGGAAATTTCCGTCTGCGTCGGCTGTATATCCGATCGCCGCAGGTGCAAGCCCGACCACATAGATATCAGTAACCGCGTTAAAGCTGCCATCGATACCCCGAAGCGTCGTGGCCGCCTGGGCTGCGCTCCGGTTATCGGTGATTACCACTGGTTGCCCTGTGGTGCCATCACCCGACACAGCCGCTTCGTCCGAGATCATCAACTGCTGGCGGCCTGCGCCCGCGTCGATGTTCAGCAATCCGATCACGTCATTAAGGTGACCCTGCAAGAAACGTGTATCGCTGGTAAGCGTTTCACTGGCGGTTGACGAAACATAGATACGCTCGTCCCCGTCGCCCAGATGCAGTTCCGTCCGGGCGGTGGTGCCTTGGATGTTCAGTACGTCGTCACCGCTACCTAGTTTCAGGTCAAGGAATTCGACGCTGTGATAGCCGATGCCGTCAGTCTGGGACGTGGTATAAATCCGGTTGGTCTGCTGGCCCGCCACAGCAAGGGCACCCGTGACGTCGACCGTGATCGCAACACCCGAACGGCTGGTGATGGTCAAGATACCATGGCTTGCGACAGTTACCAGATGCGGCCCTTGGGCGGCGGCGATCTGGTCAGCAAGGTTCTGTGCCACCGACTGCGCCGTATCACCGGCGACTGCCGTATAGGTGAATTGGGATTGCGCCGCCGAAAGGCCCGCGATCTGCGTTGGCGTCACCAGATCAGTCACGCTGATCGTCCACGTCGACCCGACGGCCGGGTCGGCAATGCTGATCGCTGTCTGCGTATAGACGCCCTCAAGGCTGCGGGTATCAATGCTGTGAATACGAGCATCCGCACGCGCACCTTGGAACGTGAGGTAGATTGCGTCGCCCAACCGGCTCACGCCCACGTTGCTTGTATAAGGCAGGAAGTCATAGCCGTTGTTGGGATTAAGGATCGGGTCAAGCGCCGCGAGGATTTGCTTTTCCGACGCATTCCAAGCAATAGCTTCGGTCGTTTGCAGGCGCGTGACGCCATTCACGTCCGGCAACAAGAAGCTTAGCGTAAACGTACCATCGTTAGCCGACAGACGAAGCACTTCGATATTGTCACGGCGCGGCGTGACCGTACCTTTGCGCAGCTCGCTGACCGCGACGAATGTTGTTGTGTCGGTAGCGGCAATCAACCCGGCGGTGCTGACGACTGTCAGCTCAGCAACATCCAACCCGCCGGCGCGTCCGCCGAATTCGACCAGATAGGCAATGCCGTCCTTGGTCTTCACGATTTCCACGGTCACGTCATACCCGGTCAGCGATGCAAGCTGGACCCGTGCTGCCTCCGCAGCGGCAGCGATGGCCGAAGCGCTGGTCGTGGCGTAGTTGAAGGCCGCCAACGTTGCTGTGGCACCAGCAGTGCCATAGCCCATGACAAATGTCCCACCGATCGCACGCACCGCGATCTGCTGGATTTCGGCAACCGAAGGCATATCAAGCCCGGTCAGGCGGTCTCCGGTAAGCGTCATGACATTTGCATTCGCGTCAAGGCTATCGTCCAGGTTCAGCCGGTCGCCAGCGTCATCGCCCATATCGACCACCAGCAACCCGGTGATCTGGTCCAGAATGCCGCGATCCGATCCGACGTTTACCGTATCGTTACCTGCTCCGGTCGAGATGAAGGTATGACCCGCTGTCGACTTGACATTGATCACGTCCGCGCCATCGCCCGAAGAGATCAAAGTCTTGCCTTCATGCGTGTTTTCGATGGTCAGATTGTCGCCGTTCCGACCAAGCCGGATGTCGAGAACTTCGATACCGCTATAGGTGATGCCGCCGGGGATACGCTGCCCTGCGATGGTGACATCGTCACCCATGCCCAACCCGCTTAGGCGGGAAGAGGTAAGCACACCCACATCAGCAGCCGGGCTCTGGCCGTTAAATATCGTCAGCGTGTCGACCTGTTCAGCTTCATCAACACGCAAGTTGGCGTTGACCGGAGCGTAAGAATAAAGCGTGCCGGCCTGTGCCACGAAATCTGCGGGCAGCGCGGCGTTGATTGTTGCAAAGCTGCCCGACACGACGGGCCGCAGGCTGCCCGGTAGCTGGTTGGCCAAGCTCTGCGTGATGGAAGCGGCTGTACCGGTCGATGTGACGCTGCGGGTGTCACCGTTGATGCTCAACACCCAATTCGCGGCATTGACCGGATCAAGTACCCGGATTGCTGCCATGGTCCATGTGACGCCTGCCAACGCGAACTGACCCGCTTTCGGAGTTCCGCCGATTATCGCCGTCGCACCCGTCGGCGTTGCCACGTCGATATCAAACCCACCGGTTGCGTCACCTAGTTCAACGATGCGCAACCGTGTTTCGCCAACCAGGTTCACGATGGCACGTGCCTTGAACTGGGTCGCAGCGGCGTTGATGGCTTTTGCAAGCTCCAGCGCAATGGTGCCGGCAAAGTTTTGCCCGGCGGTTGGTGTATAGCTCACGACGAGCTGACCAACAGTGGAACCAGGCATAGGTGATAGCGTGATCTGGTAGGTACCTAACGCATCGGCGGCGGTGATATCCACGGTCGCTTCCAGCCAGTCCAGCTTATCCAACACCGACGCCGCTTGATCAGGGGTGCCAAATACCTGTGCTGCGCCCGCTACGGTGGCGTCGATACCATCAACTGTCAGGCCAAAGCTGAAAGGCGTGCCCTGCCCGATTTTAGTGCCGCTTGCGAACGATAGAATGTCCTGGCCCGCGCTGACCAAATCGACCCGCCCGCTGGTTCCCGCAGCAGTCTGTGTCGCAACATCATAGATCGTGGCAGTGCCATTAATACGTGGGTCAAAGCCTGGGCGCTCACCATAGAGCTTGTTAACGTGGGTCAACGCCAGATCGGTGATCGTGGTCACCCCGTCGACGGTATCAATACTATCCGCAGTGCCACTGGGCAGTTTTTCGTTGGTTTCGCCCGGCAGAAGGATCGGGTTGTTCAATTCCACAGCGGTCGGGGATACCCCACCAATCACACTGATCGGACCGCGAATGGAGTTCACCCGTTCATCGAATGCGGCGAATACCTTGGCATCCCCGCCGTCGATGATCTCGTCGTCGATCGCCAGCACGGTGATGGTCTGGGCCCGGTTCCAGTTGTCCTTGTCAAACTTGACATATTGGCGCAGCAGCATCGCGCCGTCGCTATCGACCACAGTGCTTCCCACCGGCGTTATCGCACCGGAGGCCGCAAGGACCGCGCGTTTGTTCGCGATCGCCTGGATAGACACAACCGTGCCGTTCACCTTGACGTCGTACAGACGCGCGCCGCCTTCAGCGATACGCTGATCATCCGCGGCCTGAATGCGCGCACCCAATGTGGCGGCAAGCGTGGCAAGGCTGTCGCCCGCCGCGACGGTCTGGCTGTATACTGCGCCTTCAAAGGTGACGGTCCAGCTTTCGCCAACCGCCGCAATGCCCGCAAATTCAATTTCCAGCACGTTGTCGAAATTGAAATCAGGAACAACGCGGGTCACGATGGTGCCGCGTGTGTCAGGTGTAATCGTTGTCTCGACAAAGAAGCGCGACGTTGCCAGACCGCTGTCGCGGGTGATGGTGATCGCGTCTTGGGTCAGTACAGCGTTGTAGCCCGCCAACCCATTGATCGCAGCGATCAGACCATCCCGGACGCTTATCAACGTATCGCCGGCGACCACGGTATAGGACGCGGTCAAGAGCCCGGCCTGATAGTCGATATCGTCGTATAGATCGACCGCCCAAACTTCACCCTCGACCACAGAGCCGGTCAGCGAAATCTCGGCGAAGGTTGCAGCGACGCGGACCTGCACCCGGTTCGCTTCACCAAAGTTGGCAGCCGCATCAAAGGCCAGATCGCCATTATAGGTGCGCGTCTTGAGCGGGGTGACATCGACCGTAACCCACTTATCGCCGACAAGCTGGCCGGTCAGAACAATATCAAACGTGTCAGTGACGCGCACATCATCTTGGCCACGTTCCGCAAGATCGGTCGAATTTCCGCTCTCGATGATTTCGACCGTAGGTGCGTCATCGTCCAGCAGCTTCAGGTCGAACGCGCCGGGGATCAGTTCTTCTTGGTTTTTACCGGCCACATAGTCATATTTTTCCAGTATCGCGGCGCTTGCGCCTTGTGCAATATCGGCTGCGCTCATCCGCAGGCTCCATGTGGTGCCCTGTGCGATAACGCCGCTGATTGGGGCAAACGCAACCGACGCATAGGCCCAGTAACTGGTGCTAAGCTGACGTAGGGCACTGTTGGTCGCGCCATTCTGGCTGGTCGGGGAAGCCGGGTTCGGCAACCGCACGACTTGCAGGCCGAATGGAGGCACACCGCGGGCTTCGGCACGTTTGAAAATCACCATCGTATTTTCAATGACCTTTGGCGGCGCAATGCTGTTGGCACCCGCCGCGATCAAGCTGGTCACACCGTTGGAAACGGTCGCCACGATCGAGAAGGGATTGCCACCGGGGCGCGACACGTCGATCGCGCCGCCGGTGCGTACCGTTACAACGTAATTTGCGCTCAATGCCCGGATTTGGTCGGCGATTTTTTGGCCGATGCCGTTAATACCGTTCGGTAAATCTGCGGCTACCGAGGTGTAGCTGACCAGCTCGCCATCAATCAAAATGCTCCAGGTTGCATCGGCCGCAACGCCGCCAATGATGGAAGGCACCAGTGTCGCGGAACGGTACAGCTCGGACGCGGCATAGTCACTGCCTGCCAGCTTGCCGACCAGACGACGCACCAGGGTTTGCAAGGTGTCATCGGTCTGCGCGGTCACTGATACTGTCAAATCATCCAGCACCAGATTCCAGGTAGACCCGATTACGACACCGCCTGCTGCATCGCGGGTTCCGTCGGTCGTGGATGAAGTCAGCGTAATAACTGCGACCTCAAGCGCGCGCTGACCGGTGACAGGCATGTTCTGACCAGCCGGTGCTGCCGTCGTTAGTTCAAACGCCTGGCCGTCAATCAGCACGCGCATGGTGGTGTTGGCCGTCGCCTCTACTTCCAGACCGTTGTTGAAGAACTGCGTCTGCGCCGTTGCCGTTACGCTGAACCCGGCATTGTCCGCGATCCTAAGAACCCCACCAATGACGGAGGCTGTCAGCCCGGTTGGTTTGCGAACGTCAAAGTTGATCGTGTCGCGCAGGCCTTGGGCCACTTCAAGAGCCGTCGCAGTGCCGCCAAAGTCAGCACCATAGCTTTCGCCATTGATCGTAACAGTCCAGCGTTCAGAGTTCGCGGAATTGATCGTGCCCCGGAAGATTTGGATATCCGCCGATTGGTATAGCACCCGTGCTTCTCGTGTCTGGGTAATGTCGGCATTGATGTTTGCCGCGATACCGCGCACCACATCGCCCTGACCTAGGCCAAGGAAGGCGTCTTGCCCGGCGGTAATAACCGGTGTGATGCGGGCATAGTGAACCCCATCGAGTGCGGCGTTATCATTTGCAGCCAACCGCAGCAGGCGCGGTGTATTCCAGTTGGTCGCATCAAAGCCGATTGTGACCGAGCTTCCCGATTGGGTGCCAGATGGCCCTGTAAAGGAAACCGTCGCACCGTCGGCGGCATTGAACGTCACCGAGACTGGCCCAGTTGGGGCGCGCGACAAGGCCACATAGACGCTATCACCGTTGGCGGTCAGCAAGACCTCTTCGGCGACAACTTCGCGGTCGAGCGTGTCGATAAGCGACGCTGGTTCATCGCGTGAGAATAACAATATCTCGGCGCTGTCGTTGTCGATGATCTCTACCAGTACATCCGCGACGATCACGCCGTCGAACGGTTGCGCGTCCGTACTGATGGCACCTTCGACCGCAGTATGGCGCAGGTTCACAACCTGACGGCCTTCGGCCAGCGTATCATTGACGCCTGTAACGGTCACATATTGGACCTGGTCCCAATTTTGCGCGGTGAACACCAATTGCGCGAAAATTTCTGAGCCATTGACCATCACGCCCTTGCCACCGGCAGCCTGAGAGCTTTCGGTACCGCGTGTCGGTGTGATGGTGATCGTGACATCCTCGTCAGGGGCCCGCGACAACGCGATACCATAGGAGTTGTGGATCAGCAGAGGCGACGTTGTTGCGTCTTCGAACACGCGCAGGGCGTCAAAGTCGTTAAAGACGATGATCCCGGCTTCGTCATTGTCGGTGATATTGGTGACAACGTCCTTGGCAAAGATCGCATTATAACGGGCGTCGTTGCTGCTGACGATCGTCTGGATCAAACCGTTGTGACCATTCAGGCTGTTGGACACCACGGTAATTGCACCGCCTTCGGTGATATCGTTCAGATCAGCCCCGGCGATGTTGATGTTATCGCTGCCCAGACCACCGATGATTTCGACCTGCACGTTCTCGTTCGTGCTTTCGATAAAGAATGTGTCGTTCCCTTGCAGCGCGTCCACCACCAGCTTTTCCAGCCCTACGAAGCTGACAAACAGCCCGCCACCGTACACACCGTTTTGGGTGATAACATAGTCGTCGCCGAATTCGCTGCCGACGATGGTCAGAGTGTCAAAACCGTCACCGCCGTCAATACGAACAGGGGCATTGATATTATAGCTGACGAAGTCGGCACCCTGCCCGCCATTGATGTTGGTATAGGGTGCCGCCGGATCATTCGGGTCGACCCGCACGAACGACCGGACAAGGAAGCTGTCATCGTCTTCGTCACCGAACAGGAACAGTTCGGCCTTGTTGGAATAGACGGTAAAGTTGTCCTGCCCCGTGCCGCCATTGAGCGTCGCGTTCTTGCTGATCCCGTTCGACAGGAAGCCCAGCGTAACCTGCGTGGTGGCATAATGATCATCGCCGTTGACCAGACCGTTATAGGGGTTCGACGCATCACGCGCCGAGGCGAACAGTTGCCCGATCTGGAACGTATCATCGCCCGCATCGCCGAACACATTGAAGGTCGCAAGCGTATCGTCAAAGACGAAGACATCGTTGCCGTCACGGCCGTTGACCTGAATATCCCCCTCCAAGGCACCGTTGTATTCAACCCGCTCAAGGATCCCTGCGACCTGATTACCGTCCGCATCAAGCTGCAACGCGGCCACAACACCCAGTGCAACGGCGGGGTCCAGATTGGCCCGGAACAAGAACAAGTCAGCACGGTTGGTGCCGTTGATCTCAGCGCGGTCGGCACCTTGGCCCGCGATGCCGCTATCAAGAATCCGGATCAACGCGGTGCCCTCGCCGGATAGGCCGATTTGATAGAAATCAGATCCCTGTTCGCCATCCAGTTCCAGCACATACGTTACATCCAAGCTGCCGCTTTGCAGCCCGTTGGTAAAGGTCTGCTTGCCATATTCGTCATAGTTGACGCGGACAACATCGTTGCCCTGCCCCAGCTTGATCACCACAGCACCCCCAAGGCGTTCAATGTTAAGCACATCATTAACGGCGTCATTGGAAGGCGACGTCGCTTCATCGCCCATATCGACCCGGGTCAGGCCAGCATGTGTACCGGCAATATGCAGTTCGTTGTTCGCATCGCTGGTCTCAAGGATCAGGGTCTCGAAACTGGTGTATTTGATACCAACGGTCATACCCAAGCCGACGATTTCGTTCTCGGTCAGACGGTTTCCGCGATCGGCGGCGGTATCGCCGTTATCGCTGACGCGCAGGATATCATTGCCTTCGGTTACACCGCTGGCCTCGGACCCACCGTCGATTGTCAGCAGCCCGAACAGCACATCATTCACGGTGAACTCACTGTCGGGTGTCGTGGAAATCGGCTTGCCGATTGTTACCGTGTCTACGCCTGCACCCGTTTCGATAAAGGTTGGTCCGTTCATGGCCCAAAGATTTACCTGATCAGCCCCCCCCAACGTCCGCAACGTGGTCTTGTCAGCCAGACCGGTCGAGATGATCGTGGCAATGTTATTGCCATTGCCCAGGTCGATCTCGATATTTTCAACCGCGATATAGGTGATCCCGGCTGGCGACAGGGCAAATCCGTTGACGGCTACACGACCCTCAAGCTGCGCCAGATCGACCAGACCGATGGTCCCGTTCAACGCACCGCTGTCATTACGGCCATCAATCAACAGCGTGTCGCTGCCACGGTCGACAGGTGCGCTGCCCGCGCCGAAGACATCGAACGCGTCGACGTCAACCAGGGCGTCGATCTCGGTAAGCGAACCGTTGTTGCCGATTGTAATGGTGTCGTCACCCAGACCGGACCGGATGTACAGCGGGATATCAGTGCTTTGAACCGTGATCACATCGCCGCCGCCAGCAGTGTTGAGTTCAACCCGATCCGTACCAACATGGGTGATGGTTGCAATGGCTGCGCCGGTTACAACGAGCTGATCATCATTGACGACGATCACATCACTATCGTCAGAGCCCTCAAAGCGCACGGTCGCCGCACCTGACCCGGTATCATTGATGTTGACCACAAAGCCAGAGCCCTTGGGCGCATTGATCACATACACCTCGGGCGTTCCGGTGGATTTGGCATCCAGCGTTACGGTTCCGTCAAACGCTGCTACAGAAATGACCGTTCCGTTTACCCGGATCTGTCGATCCAAATCGTTGACTACCATCCGGTTGGCAACGTTATTGCCGCCGGTCAGAATGACATTCTCGAAAATGCCGTTGATATTTTCCAGCGTCGCCGAAGACCAGATATCGTCGGTTGCACCTGACGCGTTTCCAACGACAAAGCGGTCTTCAAATATACCGAAGTCGTAGCCGTTGAAGGATTCGATCAATGTGTCGCCAATGGCGTCGTTACCGGCGTCTACAAAGGTGTCATAGCCTTCACCGCCGGTGATTGTATCATCGCCCAAGCCGCCATTCAGGATGTCATCGTATTGCGAGCCGACAATAGTGTCGCGGCCACCCTCGCCCGCCAATTCAAGTGCGACGGTATTTTGGGTGATAGCTGATGCGTTGATTACATCGGCACCGTTACCTGCGTTGATAATCAGCCTGTCGCCTGCCGCGCGGCGGAAATCGTTCAAGACGATCGCCACGGCGGTTTGGCCGTTCCAGACCGCATCGACCTTCACGTCAGATGCGTCAACGGTGTCTTGCGACAAGGTGAAGATATCGTTCAACGCAGTGCCGTTGATGATCACGGTATCTGCATTGTTATCCGTTGTGCCTTCGCGAGATGCGGAAGTGCCGATGTATCCGGGGCCCTCAACGGCCAAGTCATCTTCGATGATCAGGCGGTTCACGCCCTGGCCAGAAATATCGTCGATGATGACGGTGTCATTTCCGCCCAGCAGTTGGATCTGCACGGTGCCGACGCCACCCTTAACGGTGGCACCGCGGGTGTTGTCAGCGTTACGGATGACAACCGACCCTTTGGACAGCCGCGCGGTGTCGGCCTTGGATGAACCGGTCACATACAGCGTGTCCGCTGAGCCGGTCCCGTTGACGGTTAGAATACCCGCCGCATTCAAGGCGCGGAAGATCAGGTCAGCATCTGCGCCGCCGTCGATGGTATCGCTACCTTCTCCGCCATCAATTTCGTCGACGCCATTGCCACCAAAGATGATGTCGTTGTTTGGCCCACCAAAGATGATGTCCGCACCGTCACCACCATAGATCGTCGCAGCCCCGGCACCGGCTTGCTGGATAAAGTCGTCACCCCCCATGCCCTTGATGGTAATCTGCTGGTTGCTGTACGATGTTATCCGATCGCCAAGCTGGCTTGGCACTTGATCAGTTCCCACAGGGCTGGTGACGTTGGCACCATACACTTGCGACCCAGCCGCAGCAAAGCGCCCGATGGTGATTTGGTCGCCCAGATCAGTTGCGCCTTCTCTTGTGTTGATGAACGCTTGGCCTGACCCCTGATAATCAATGATGTCCGCGCCATTGCCGCCGTCAAAGAGAAGACCTGCGTCGACGCCTTCACGTACAACGATCATGTCATTGCCGTCGCCACCAAATCCGACGATCCGGTCAACGCCGGTAAATATCTGTTCGCGGCCCGAATAGATGACTTTGATCGTCCCGGGTGCAATCTGTTCAATAAAATAGGTCTCGTCATCAGCACCTTCACCGATGCCGCGATCATTGTTGTTGTACAGACCGTTCGAACCGCTGTTGCCCATATTCAGCACGAGGTCGGAACCCTGCTTTTCAGCCAGCTTGATGGGCTTGGGCAGCTCAAGATACCCAATCGTAAAGTTCAAGTTCAACCGGATCCGCACAAACACGATCTTGATGCTTGCAGAGGCGCTGACCTTAATCGGAACACTTCCGCCCTGACCGACTGGAATATTGGCGCTAAAGCCGATTGAAGCCCCACCCCAATTGATCCCCAGACCATATAGTTTGACGGACGCATTCCCCGAGAACCCGATGGTCAGTACATTACCGACACCGACATAGTCATAAAAGACGTTGAAGTTGAAGCTGCCTTCCATACCGAAGCCACGGCTGCCAAGCAGGACGCCGCCGCGCAAGCTGACATTGAACGTTCCGTCGCTGCGGAACACGCCATCTGCTCCTAATGTCGCAATGCCAAAGAAGTTGATGCTTGCCCGGAAGTTCACTTCCCAGCTGTCAGCTACGATGATGACGTTGAACGCTGTGTTAAACTTGATCGTCTTGAGGAACTGTACATTACCATTCAACGCCAAGGTAAAACTGCGGGCTTCAAGGGTGAAGCTTCCAATCCGCTGCACACTGTTGGTGGTGTTCAATGTAAGCTTACCGCTGGCAGAAATGTCGATGATCTGGGCGATGTTGGCGTCGATGGATACGTACAGCGCAAGCGCGATACCGGTCACACGGTTGCCGGTATAATACAGACCGGCGGCACCGGCGGCGCGGGCATTCAAGCCACCCAAGCCAAAGACGATGTCAAAGGTGATTACCGTCCGGTCACTCAGGATCGCGATGGTGGTCTTGCCGGAGGCAGTAGCGAAGCCGACAAATTCGACGCTACCCTGAATAGTCAGCATCACCCCGGACGCGACCGACCTGTTTGTGCCGCCAACCGTAATGACCTTGGTCGCCGAGAACGTGTTCAGCTCGAAGACAGCGCTGCCCTTAAACTCCAGCACTCCGTTCATACCGGCATCAATCGCTATTCTGCCGTAAATCACCATGCCGCCTTCGGAGATGACGACCTTACCCTCTAGGGTCAGGTTATCCAAAATACCCACCAGTGACGCCTGCACATTCAACTCGGCACTGATAAGCAGCCCTTCGGGAAGCTTGAGGATCTTGAGTTCGAAAACACCTCTTAGGCTGACGACGTTGGAAATCGACATGCCAGCTTCGATGTACAGGGTCAGGCCGGGGTTCAGATTGATCGTGCCGAAATAGTTGGCCCCGTCACGGATGGGCGTCGTACCATCAGTGTCGTATTGCGGATTGGTATAATGCTGGTTCGCGCTATTTTGGGCTTTGGCGAATTCACCAGCGTCAAGGAAAGTCTGAAGGCTGCGCTGATTGTCAAACGTATTGATTTCCAGGCTTAGCGTCGCGCCGCCGTCAAGTTGGACGTTCGGTATGGCAAGCCCCCCTACCAGACTCAATTCGGCGCGTCCGACCAACCCTACTTCTGTGACAGTGCCGTCAGCTTCGACCGTCGTTGAGAACAACAGATCGAGATCGCCGCGCACTACACCGACATAGTCAATCTTACCGTTCACGACCCCCGTAAGCCGGACGTCGCTCACCGTTCTTAGCAACGTCTTGTCCCCATTGCCATCAGCGGCCGAATAAACCGGCGTGATCGAAACGGCCAACGTAAGCGACCCATTCAACGTCACAGCGTCAAACAGGGTTACGGACCCCTTGAGGAAGGCGAGGAAATACACCG
>DRFG01000230.1 GCA_011050655.1 Roseobacter sp. | reverse complement strand
TCGGCGTGCAGCGGATACGGTTTCGCAAGACTGGCTTGGGCGCGGGCGCGGTGCAAATTGACGAGGGGCAGATCAGCTATTTTGGGCCTTTGACAGGGGGCGTAGTCGCCTTGCGCGAGATCGAGCGACTGAGCCTTGAGCGTGGCAACTATCCTGCTCATTGGAAGTTGGAACAACCGGGGCAACAGCCTGTCCTGATCCCCGTGAATGCTGCTGGAGCCGATGGTTTATTCGACGCTTTTGCGGCGCTGCCGGGGCTACGGACTGAACGGATGCTGGCTGAACTGAGCGACGACAAGACGCTGTCGGTCGTGATTTGGGAACGTAAACCTCTGCGCCCAAGAACCGCCTTGTTGCATTGACACCCCCCCCAAATCGCACCATCCCTTAGGTCACACAAATTTACATCGGAGCCTCCCCTTATGTCCATTCCTCAATCCGGCGGCGGCCCGATCGAAAACCAAGAACAGCTGGCGCAGTATTTGGCTGACGGCTGCAAGCCCGTGCAAGATTGGCGCATCGGCACCGAGCATGAGAAGTTCGGGTATAATAAGGAAACATTGCTGCCTTTGCCCTATGAGGGTGATTGTTCGATCCGTGCCATGTTGGAGGGGTTGCGCGATCGCCATGGCTGGTCTCCGGTCGAGGAGGCTGGAAAGTTAATTGGGTTGGTCAAGGACGGTGCGAATGTATCGTTAGAGCCAGGGGGGCAGCTTGAACTGTCAGGTGCCCCTGTTGAGACCATTCACGAGACCTGCGACGAGGTGAATGCGCATTTGGTTGAAGTGCGCGATGTGGCTGACAGGATCGGAGCGGGGTTTATCGGTTTGGGTGCTGCACCTGAATGGACGCATCAGCAGATGGATTTGATGCCCAAGGGGCGCTACAAGCTGATGGACAATTATATGACCAAGGTCGGTACTATGGGGCAGACCATGATGCGCCGCACCTGTACAGTACAGGTAAACCTTGATTTCGGTTCTGAGGCCGACATGGTGAAAAAACTGCGGGTTGCATTGGCTTTGCAGCCGGTGGCGACTGCGCTGTTTGCGAATTCACCCTTTTTTGAAGGCAAACCCAACGGGCATAAATCGTGGCGTAGCCGGGTTTGGCGTGATCTGGATGATGCGCGCACAGGTATGTTACCGTGGGTGTTTGAAGATGGAATGGGTTTCGAACGTTGGGTAGAGTATGCGTTGGATGTACCGATGTATTTTGTCTATCGCGACGGCGTGTATATCGACGCGTTGGGGCAGTCTTTCCGTGATTTCCTGAAGGGCAAGTTGCCCGCTCTGCCGGGAGAAATCCCCACGTTGAGCGATTGGGCAGATCATCTGACCACGGCATTTCCCGAAGCGCGCATCAAGAAGTTTATCGAAATGCGTGGTGCCGACGGCGGCCCGTGGCGACGTTTATGTGCCTTGCCTGCGTTTTGGGTGGGGTTGATGTATGACCAGCAAGCGTTGGACGGTGCGTGGGATATGGTCAAGCATTGGGATGCCGAAACGCGCGAGGCCTTGCGAGTGGCCGCGTCAGTCGATGGGTTGCAAGCCCAGGTGGGTAAAGTGAAAATGCATGATATTGCACGAGAAGCGGTCGCGTTGTCCGAGCTTGGCTTGAAGGCGCGTGCGCGTAGCGGGGCGGGCGGCATGGTACCGAACGAGACCCATTTTCTAAATGCGCTGAAGGAAAGCATCGAGACCGGCAAAGTTCCCGCAGATGAATTGATGGACGACTATAACGGTAAATGGAACGGCAATCTAAGCCGCATCTACGCCGATTATTCCTATTAGCGATTAGTCGCTGAACAAGGTCGACTGGCCCCGTCTGCGCCATTCACGGGGCCAGTCGACCTGAAAAATAAGTGCGATGATCCGGGCGCATCTATCGATATGCTTGTCGGCTGATAAGCTCGCGGCCCCAGGGCAATCAAGCCCGCGACACATTGAAACGCTTCTCACTACCTGAGCCTTGCCAAGCAGCATGGCCCATACCATCTCAAGTGCGGGGCGATTTAAACTTTCTTTCCGCCAATCTTAGGCTCTTGGCCGGTGCGGATCCGTTGGATATTGCCGCGATGCCGCCAAAACACCAGAAGGGTGAGCAAGATGCCAAGGATCAGAACGTCGCCATAACCCAAGAAAACCATGAAGAAAGTGGACGACGCCGCCGCGGCCAAGCCACCCATGGACGAAATGCGTGTAGCAAATGTAGCGACCAGCCAAGTGATGGCGCTGGCTACTCCGACGGGCCACGCCAGCGCAAGAAGCACGCCTAGAAATGTCGCGACTGCCTTGCCACCCCTAAAGCCTAGCCAAACAGGATAGCAGTGACCCAACAAAGCCGCGAGCGCTGCGACCTGTGCCGCATCTTCGCCAGCAAAGTACCGTGCAAGCAATACTGCAACCGCACCTTTGCCCCCATCCAGTAACACTGTCAGTGCCGCAGCTTTCTTGTTTCCGGTGCGCAAAACATTGGTCGCCCCGATGTTGCCCGAGCCGATAGTGCGTAGATCGCCCAGATGCATCACCCGCGCCAGTACCAAGCCGAAAGCAATTGAGCCGATCAGGTAACCAATTACCGCCCAAAGGGAAAGGATGGTTAAAGAGGAATCAAAGATGGGCATGGTTAGGACGCCTTGTAGATACACGTGCCGGAAACATAGGTTTCCAAGACCTTACCCTGCATCCTTGAGCCATCATAGGGTGTGTTTCTCGATTTTGATTTGAGCGTCTCGCGGTCCATGACAAAGGGCGCGTCGCTGTCGAACAACACCAGATCAGCAGGGGCCCCAATTGACAGCCGCCCACCGGGCAGGCCCAGACGTTGGGCCGGGTTAAATGATAGGGCGCGCCACAGGGTCGCTATATCCATCATTTCTGAATGAACCAACCGTAGCGCTGCGGGCAATAACGTTTCCAAGCCAACCGCACCAGATGCGGCTTCTTCGAACGGAAGCCTCTTTGATTCTTCGTCTTGGGGCGTGTGCATCGAACAGATGATGTCGATCAGGCCAGAAGCGACGGCTTCTACCACGGCAATACGGTCTTCTTCGTCACGCAACGGGGGCTTGAGCTTGAAGAAGGTCCGGTAATCCGCAACGTCAAGCGCGTTCAGCGTCAGGTGGTGAATGCCAACGCCTGCGGTGATGTCCAAGCCGTTTTTCTTGGCGCGTGCAAGGGCGGGCAAAGCGCGAGCGGTGGTAATCTGATCGGCGTGATAGCGTGCGCCGGTCATCTCGACGAGGGCGATATCACGGTCGAGACCCATTCGTTCAGCCATCGGTGACACGGCAGGGAGACCGCGCAAGGATGCGAACTTGCCTGAGGTTGCGGCGGCTCCGTGGCTTAGCACCGGTTCCTGAGGATGGGCGATGACCAGTGCGCCTAGACTGCTGGCATAGGTAAGGGCGCGCGAAAATACCTTGGTGTCGGTAATCACACGGTCACAATCGGTAAATGCGACGGCTCCCGCGTCCATAAGGAAGCTGATTTCGGTCATTTCACGACCTTCGCGGCCCTTGGTAAGAGCTGCCATGGGAACAACATTTACAGGAGCTGCCTCGTTCGCGCGGCGGGTGACAAATTCGAGCACTTCGGGGCTGTCTATCGCGGGGGTCGTATCGGGCCGTGTGACCATTGTAGTGACGCCACCAGCCGCAGCGGCAAGCCCCGCGGAACGAAAGCTTTCTTTGTGTCTTTCCCCCGGTTCGCAAACCTTGACACCAAGGTCCACGATGCCGGGGGCCAGATGCTTTCCACGGCAATCGACAATGTGAGCATCGCCGGGGATATGTACATCTTCTGGCAGAATAGCCGCAATCTGTGTTCCCTCAACCTTCAGAGTGCCACGCGTGACGGTTCTGGCTTCGGGGTCGATCATCTGCGCGTTAATAAAATACAGCGTCATTGCGGGTCTTTCATACTGGTTGAACCGGCGTCAAGTCGTCATGCGCCGACCCAGACCATCATCGCAGCTACGCCAAAGGCAACCAGCAAGGCGATCATGGCAACACGGCCTGAGACTTTGGGATCCGGTTTGGGTTCTTTCACATTAACCACCATAGGATGAGGCCAAGTACAACGAGAACTGCCAGCACTACCATTGCCCCGCCGGCGCGGTCGCGTGGTGGCGTGCGCGGGTTCACGTTCGGTATGCCAGTATACGGTTGCGCGGCGTCTGCCGTCAGGGGGATCGCGCTGATGGCGGGTTGCTCTTCGTCATAGGTGCCGATGAGGGTAAGGTCGGGACCGATTTCGAGAGTTGTATCGCGGCCTTCAAAAGCCGACGAGAACAATAGCAGCACATACCCATCGAGTGCGCCTAGACGACTGCGGTCTTGGGCGAGCTGATCGTCGCTTACAGCGTAGCCCTCTGTTAGATATGCGGTCAAGCCGACGCCGGCCAAATCGGTAACGGGAAATAGTTCGGCACTACCGACGGGAACGGACGTTCCCAACAGGTCGGTGATGACTGTATCTTTATCCGCATCACGCACTGCGAGTGCAACAGCATCAATTGATCGGTTTACGGCGAAAAGCCGGACCTTGCCGGTTTCTGAGTTCTGAATTCGTATAGTTGTCATTTATCTGCACCTTCATAGCTGGTTGCCATCAATGCACTTAAACTGTTGCTGTCTTCGATATATTCAAACCCCAAATGCGCAACGAGTGCCGCTTTGTCTATGCTTTCTTGCCTGATAAAGAAGACGGAAGGCGGGTTGGTGGGTTTCACGTCGGGCTTGGTTTCCGTGCTGCGTGGGAAGGCCTTGACGCGTGTTCCATCTTTTTCCAGCTTGAAAAACAAAGCGCGATGCGTGGTAAGCGCATAACGTGTACGGTTCAGCCCGGACCAGATATTTAGCCCGCGCACCAGCGAAAGCACCACCAACGCGATGATCACGGCAAGGATCACAGATTGGGAAACCGGTAAATCGTTATAGGTCAGAAGCAAGCCCCCTGCGACCACAGTACCTGCGGCACCGATAAATGGGCCGATCAATTGAAAATTTCGTATCGACAGTCGCGGTTTGGGGCGCCCCGTCCAAAGCAGCCGTTCGCCGGGATCAAGCTGGTCAGCCCAGAATTGATCATTCATTGTGCTGCCTCAATCGCTTGGGCGATCCGCGCTTTGGTCTTGCGGACGTTCGGGACCAGAGGCAAGGTTATGCTTTGATGGCTCGGCAAGCGCAAAACGATCGACCAAAGCGATAGTTTTCCGATGGCCTCGATATCGGTCAGCGCCAGCTGCAACGGCTCGATCGAGCTTGGTTCGTCAATATAAAGAGCGCGGTTTGTCAGGCGCCATAAGGTTTTTCGGTTGGCATACCAAATCTGGAACTCTTCGAATATCCACATGTAAAACAGCGCGGAGAGTACCGAAGCCAACGCCCAGACCGTTACGGGGAAATAAGGCAGGGCGGGTGCCCACGCCGACATGGTTAGCAGCATTAGCGTCAGGGATCGCCAAAAAAAGGCTCTTGGCGATATGCGCCATCGCAGCAGCTCCTGCTCATCTGAGGCGGAAGGCAGGGTCACGACATTTTCGCCCGGCTGTCAGCCAGATTGCGTGCCAAAAGGTCCATGGCCGCCATACGTACCGCTACGCCCATCTCGACCTGATCCTGAATGACGCTTCGATTGATATCATCCGCCAAAGTACCGTCGATTTCAACGCCGCGATTCATAGGGCCGGGGTGCATGACGATGGCATCAGGTTTGGCATGGGACAGTTTTTGGGCATCAAGACCAAATCTATGATAATATTCACGTTCGCTGGGGATAAAACCGCCATCCATGCGTTCTTTTTGCAAGCGCAACATCATGACGACATCGACATCACGCAGCCCTTTTTCCATGTCGTCGAACACCTCGACACCGAATTCGCCGATTTGTGACGGCATCAGTGTCGGCGGGCCAATCAATCGGATACGGTTTTCCATCTTGCCCAAAAGCAAGATATTGGACCGTGCCACCCGGCTGTGGGCGATATCGCCGCAGATCGCGATGGACAGACGGTGCAACCGACCTTTGGCCCGGCGAATGGTAAGAGCGTCAAGCAAGGCCTGGGTCGGATGTTCATGACGCCCGTCACCGGCATTAAGTACGGCACAATTCACCTTCTGGGCCAGCAAATCAACGGCACCGGATTGCGGATGACGCACTACAAGCAGATCCGGGTGCATCGCGTTCAGCGTCATCGCAGTGTCAATCAGGGTTTCGCCCTTTTTGATCGAAGAGGCCTGCATCGCCATATTCATCACATCCGCGCCCAACCTCTTGCCCGCGATTTCAAAGCTGGCCTGTGTTCTGGTCGAGTTCTCGAAGAACATGTTGATCTGGGTCAGCCCTTTCAAAGCGTCGCTATGTTTGTAGGGCTGACGGTTCAGGTCGGCATATGTATCGGCTAGGTCTAGTAGAGTAGCGATATCGTCTTGGGACAGTTGTTCGATGCCCAGAAGATGGCGATGTGCGAAACTCATGACGGTGAACCCCAAGTTAGTTGAGGCGTTATAGGCGGCGGCGGCCACGTGAGCAAGCGGTCGGGCCGGTGCGCCTTGCCGGCGGGGCGGAATGGATTTAAAGCCATTTGGAAGTTAGGATGTTTATTGCCAGCGGCAGTGCGTAAGTTGGAGCCATGGAATCAGTGGATTATCATCAGGCGGTTGAACTTTTGCGCTGGCAAATTGAACTCGGCGCGACCGAGGCGATCAGTGATTTGCCGGTTAATCGCTTTGAAGTTCCTGCGTCGGTCGAGAAACCCAAGCTAACCGCGCCACAGGGAAAACAGGGTGGGCCCGACAGGGGGGGTGACAATGCGGTTGCTGAAGCTTCTCGGATCGCGGCGGGTGCGCAGACCCTGGAGGCATTACAAGCCGCAATCGCAAGCTTTGATCATTGCGAGTTGAAGCGCGGCGCACGCAGGATGGTTTTTGCGGACGGAACGCCGGGCGCGCGCTTGATGATCGTCGGTGAAGCACCGGGTCGCGATGAAGACCGCGAGGGTAAGCCATTTGCAGGTCAGGCCGGAGAGCTGCTGGACAAGATGCTGGCGGCGATCAACATGGGGCGCCATCATTCGGAAGCGTCGGTTTATCTGGCCAGCGTTCTGCCGTGGCGACCCCCACAGGATCGTGACCCGAAACCTGACGAGATTGCGATGATGAAGCCATTCTTGATGCGCCATATCGCCTTGGCCCAACCCGAGGTTCTAGTTCTTGCGGGAAACGGTGCGTTGCAAGTTTTGCTGGGCAAGCGGGGTATTGCCCGGCTGCGAGGGCAATGGACCCAAGCAGGGGGTATTCCTGCTTTGC
>DRFG01000229.1 GCA_011050655.1 Roseobacter sp. | reverse complement strand
TTCCCTTCCTGGCACCTTCCTTCGAAGCGTCCGATAAGCTGTGGCAAGCCGCCAAGCCCAAGATCGAAGAGCTTCTGGCCGAACAGAATCTGACGCTGCTTTATAATGTGCCATGGCCGCCCCAAGGTCTCTACTTCAAGAAAGACGTGAATAGCGTTGAGGATATGAAAGGCGTCAAGTTCCGGTCCTATAACAACGCGACCAGCAGATTGGCCGAACTTACCGGCATGCTGCCCGTCACGATCGAGGCCGCCGAACTGAGCCAAGCCTTTGCGACCGGTGTTGCGGAATCAATGATATCATCCGGCGCGACAGGCTATGACCAGAAAGTCTGGGAAAGCCTGACCAACTTTTACGAGGTCGATGCCTGGTTGCCACGGAACTATATCATGGTGAACAACGATGTTTGGTCCGAGGTATCCGAAGCCAATAAATCGGTCATCACCGGCTGCGCCAGCGACGCTGAAGCACGCGGCTTGCAAGCGTCGAAGGACTATACCCAGTTCACCTACGACGGGTTGCGCGAAGGTGGCATGAAAGTCGAACCTGCCAGCGACGAATTGATGTCAGGCTTGCGTGCGGTGGGTGAAACGATGACCACCGAATGGCTGCAATCGGCCGGTGAAGATGGCAAAACCATCGTCGATAAATACAAATCGATGCAGTAACCATCTTACGGCGGCCCTGAACAGGGGCCGCCGTTCTTTTCCGACCAACCGGAGACCTCCCCTGTGAAAAGCCTGCGTAAACTGCTCGATTTCATTTATCTATCATCCGGTGCACTGGCCGCTGTCAGCCTCGTGGCGATCTTGCTGTTGATCGTGGTGCAAATGGTTGCTCGCTGGACCGGTGAGGTCTTTCCCGGTGCGGCCAGCTATGCTGGCTATGCCATGGCCGCCGCCAGTTTTCTGGCCTTTGCCAACGCCTTGAACCGTGGCGCGCATATTCGCGTGTCGATCCTGCTGAACGCTTTGCCCAAAGGCCCCAAACGCTTGCTTGAGATCTGGTGCTTTGGCTTGGCCGCAGCAATAGCGTGGTACTTCACCTATTACGCCTATTGGTTCGTTTACTGGTCCTGGAAATTTAACGAAATCTCGCAATCACAAGACGCCACGGCCCTGTGGATTCCGCAGTCAGTAATGGTAATTGGCGGCGGTATCCTGGCCATCGCTTTGACAGATAATCTGCTGCAACTGATCATTAAGGGCGACCATCGCCTGACCCGTGATCTTGTCGATCAAAGCTTCGGGGAATGATGCGATGACTGAACTTTACGCAATCGCCCTCTTCCTCATCGTTCTGTTTTTCCTTTTAGGTACAGGAGTTTGGGTTGGCCTTGCCCTGATGGGCGTTGCCTGGGTCGGGATGGAGCTTTTCACCACCCGCCCTGTCGGTGATGCGATGGTCACCACAATCTGGGCCTCGTCCAGCTCATGGACGCTAACCGCGCTGCCGCTATTCATCTGGATGGGAGAGATATTATTCAGAACCCGTCTATCCGAAGACATGTTCAAAGGTCTGTCGCCATGGCTTGCCAAATTACCCGGTGGACTGGTCCATACCAATATCGTCGGCTGCACGGTATTTGCCGCCGTGTCAGGGTCCTCTGCCGCGACTCTGTCAACGGTCGGCAAGATGTCGATCCCGGAATTAAGGGCGCGTAACTACCCTGAAAAGATGATTATCGGGACTTTGGCCGGGGCTGCGACACTTGGCCTGATGATCCCGCCTTCACTGGCGCTGATCGTCTATGGCGTGACCGTCAACGAAAGCATCACCAAGCTGTTCTTTGCAGGCGTCATGCCCGGCCTTATTCTTGCGGTGATGTTCATGGCCTACGTCGCCGTTGTCGCACTGACGTCCAAAGACTGGAACCCCACGGTCGAAACCGGCATGAGCTTTGCCGATAAGCTGCGCAACTCGCGGTTTTTGCTGCCGGTATTCGCGTTGATAGTCGTCGTGATCGGGTCGATGTATCTAGGCTTTGCCACCGCCACCGAAGCTGCGGCCATCGGTGTGATCGGCGCATTGATGCTGGCGCTTTTGCAAGGGTCGCTGAACTGGACCAGCTTTCAGCAAAGCCTGATGGGTGCGATGCGGACTTCGGCGATGATCGCACTGATCTTGGCAGGCGCGGCGTTTCTCAAGCTGTCGATGGGGTTCACCGGTCTGCCGCGCGCGTTGGCCGATGGTATCGCCGCGATGGAACTGACCAGGTTTCAACTGTTGATGGCGTTGCTGGTGTTCTACATCGTTCTGGGTATGTTTCTGGATGGTATTTCGTCGGTAGTGCTGACGATGGCCGTGGTTGAGCCGATGGTACGCGGCGCAGGCATTGACCTGATCTGGTTCGGCATCTTCGTCGTGGTCGTCGTCGAGATGGCACAAATCACCCCGCCCATCGGGTTCAACCTGTTCGTGATCCAAGGCATGACCGACCACGAAATGGGCTATATAACCAAGGCTGCTTTGCCGATGTTCGCGATCATGGTTGTCATGGTGTTTATATTGATTTTCTTCCCCGAAGTCGCGACATGGCTGCCCGAGAACCTGCGGCAGGGGCCGTCATGACCGATTTTCCGCAGATACAAACTGTCGGGCTGTCGGGGATTCTTGTGCGCTTTGCCGACACCATGTCGGAACCTGCCAACCGCGCGGCGCTGTCATTTCGCGCAGCCGTGGATAACGCCGACTGGCCCGGGGTATCGGAAACAAGTACATCACTCGTATCTACTTTCCTCCAGGTTGACCTAGTGCTTGCCCCGCTTGATCAGATGATTGAACGCCTGATGGATTTGCTGGCCACTCGTGACTGGTATACTGCCGATTTGCCGTCGGGCCGGACCTTGTGGCACATCCCCACGGTCTACGGTACCGATCTTGCGCCTCAGCTTGAAGAAGCCGCTCACCTTGCCGGCATCGACCCCGACGCAGCGATTGCACAGCTATCGCAGGCCCGGGTCAGGGTGCTCACCATCGGATTTGCCCCCGGCCAACCCTATATGGGCGAGCTGCCGAAAAATTGGGATA
>DRFG01000228.1 GCA_011050655.1 Roseobacter sp. | reverse complement strand
CCCAGGATTTTTCAGACCAGAACAGTGCCTTGGCGTTGCTGGAACAGGCGCTGCGCAGCAAGGCCCAAGCTGACGCCGCGGCAGCGGGCGCAGCTGATATTCAAGTCACCGCACAAAGAGACATCCGCACAGCCGGGGTGGAAAACCGCGAAGTATTTATTGAGGCAATCGTGACCGTAGAGGCGACGGGCAGGCCAAGGGTCGCTGTCGGATGAACTGCTGCGAACCGCCAAACGAAACCCATCGAAGTGGCCGATAGATCGTTACTTAATGGTTAGCTTCTAGAAAGTTGACATAATCTGAACACAATAGACTTCTATTCTAGCGGGTGTTCGCGGCCTTGGTCGTGCAACATGGTGGGATAACGAGTTGCCTTGTTTGGGTTGGATTGGCGAGACGCACCGCGACGCTCGGAATGGAGTGGCACGCATCGTCTTTCCTCGGCGGCAATCAGAGATTGTTCGCCTACGATAATCAAAAAAGGCGGGATAATACCCGCCTTTTTCCTACTCTGCCGCCTCGCGTTTGGGTAACACCCAGTCGGGGCGCGGAAAATGGCACGTGTACCCGTTTGGAATGCGCTCCAGATAATCCTGATGCTCCGGCTCTGCTTCCCAGAAATCATCGACTGGCTCGACCTCGGTGACCACGTTGCCGGGCCATATGCCCGAGGCTTCAACGTCTGCGATTGTATCAAGCGCAACAGTTTTCTGGTCTTCATTCTCGTAATAAATGGCGGACCGATAGCTTAGACCTCGATCATTTCCTTGCTGATTCAACGTGGTGGGGTCGTGAATCTGAAAGAAAAGCTCAAGCAAATCCCGATAGCTAAACACATCATCGTTGAACATTACCTCTATCGCTTCGGCATGGGTACCATGATTGCGATAAGTCGCGTTCGGAACATCGCCGCCGGAATAGCCAACCCGGGTGGAAATGACCCCTTCACGTTTGCGGATCAAATCTTGCATCCCCCAAAAACATCCACCAGCCAAGACTGCGCGCTGCGTACTCATTCCACGTCCTCCACTTGATTTAGATAGTCGCCGTATCCTTCGTCTTCCATCGCGTCACGATGTACAAAACGCAGTGACGCAGAGTTGATACAATAGCGCAGCCCGCCACGATCGGCAGGGCCATCCGGAAATACATGGCCCAAGTGACTGTCACCGTTAGCACTGCGGACTTCGGTGCGCACCATGCCAAGGGTGCTGTCGCGCAGTTCCGAAACGTAAGCCGGTTCGATTGGTTTGGTAAAGCTGGGCCAGCCACAGCCGGAATCGTATTTGTCAGACGACGCAAACAGCGGCTCACCCGAAACGATATCGACGTAAATTCCCGGCTCCTTGTTATCAAGCAACTTTCCGGTCCCGGGGCGTTCGGTTCCGCTTTGTTGGGTGACACGAAATTCTTCGGGTGACAGGGCGTTGATGGCAGCTTCGGTCTTTTCATAAGTCGGCATAGAAGTCTCCTTTGAGTCTTTGCTGTATAAGATGGGGGGAGAATGAGATTTTCAAAGGGTTTATGTATGCTTCGCAACTTTGTGTGAAGCGGTACAGTGCTATCCAATGTGTGACATGTGTAAATTGGCAAAGTTTAATTCGCTGCGGGACACCTAAGGGATACTCTTGGTTTCAGGCCGTACGTTGGCGCGAAATCTGAACAGCCAAGATACCGATGGCGATGATCGCGACGCCTATGGCATCCTGAACCCCAAGCGGTTCACCCAATAATAACCACGCGATTGCCACACCGAAGAAGGGATTGAGGAAGTGAAAGGTCGCTGCACGGGTTGCGCCTATTCGGTTGACCAGCCAGAACCAGACAACCGTTGCCAATAAACCCGGTACCAGACTGGTATAGGCAAAAGCAGCGGCCAATTGCCAACTAGGGTTGATATAGGGCGTCTCAAAGACCACCATCGCGATGGTCAGTGCCACACAACCCACCAGCATTTGCAACCCGACCACCATGAGAAAATTCCCACCCGAGGTCGCACCCCGCACCAGCAAAGTTGCCGCCGATAGGGCTACGACCCCGATGCCACATAGCAACAAGCCGGTCATATCGACACCGCCGCTGATCCGTGCGCTCATGATAACGATGACGCCGATGACACCTGCGACCAAGCCACCCAATCCAAGTGGGCGAAGCTTTTCCCCTAGAATTAACCAAGTAGCCAGCCCGACGAGCAGCGGCATTGTCGAGGCGATAATCGCAGCAAGCGACGCCTGGATAGTTTGCATCGCAATGAAATTCAGTCCCAGATAAACAGCGTTCTGCAAGATGCCAAAGATTATGGTCGCGCGCCATTGCGCCGGTGTAAGACGCCAAGACTGCCCCAGGGCCAAGGCGATCCCGACCCCCAGTAACCCTGATATAAGATACCGCGCCGACAACGCCATCAGCGGCGATGCATCCGCGACAATGATCCGGGCAGAGCTAAAGGCAGAAGACCACATGAACGCAAAGGCGAGGCCCCCAAGAATTGCGCGTATATCCATGCTGAGCCTCTGAGTTTGACGTTTTGCGAACCCTTTCGCAGATGCGTCGCAAGGGCAAGCGCGTTTGCAGCAAAGCAGCCATGCTTTAAACGCAAAGGGCCGCCTCTAGGGCGACCCTTTGTCAAAGCCTGTAGCCAGGTTTATTCGTTAACGCTGTCTTTCAGCGCTTTCGCGATGGTCATCTTCACAACCTTGTCCGCGTCTTTTTTGAACTGTTCGCCAGTGGCGGGGTTGCGCACCATACGTTCAGGGCGTTCGCGGCAATAGATTTTGCCGATGCCGGGAAGCGTTACGGCTCCTCCGCCAGATACTTCTTTTGTGATCAATGCACAGATCGCGTCCAACGCGTTTCCTGCTGCTTTTTTGTCCGCACCCATTTCATCAGCCAAAGCCGCGACGAGCTGGGTTTTTGTCATTGGTTTAGTTGCCATCTTTTTTTCTCCTTCGTCCGCCCGGATTAGGGCCTCACGGGCAGAATGTAACGGTATGTAGTAGACGAACACAACGAATAGGTGGCGATAAACAGTGAAAACATGTGTTTTTCTGCGATTTTGCGCCTTTATAGAAAGGCCGTTTCGTCAAATGAGCGTAATTTTCGGCTGTGAAGCCTCTCCAAAGGCATATCGCGCAACTGTTCCATGGCCCGAATTCCGATCATCAAATGGCGCGCGACCTGTGTTTTATAGAAGTCCGAAGCCATTCCGGGGAGCTTCAGCTCGCCATGCAGGGGTTTGTCAGAGACACATAAAAGCGTGCCATAGGGCACGCGAAACCGATAACCATTCGCCGCGATAGTGGCACTTTCCATATCCAATGCTACCGCACGCGACTGCGACAGACGCTGCACCGGGCCTGACTGGTCGCGAAGTTCCCAGTTGCGGTTGTCGATGGTGGCGACCGTGCCGGTGCGCATAATCCGCTTCAACTCATACCCTTCCAGTTGGGTCACTTGTTCAACGGCGTCTTCCAGAGCAATCTGAATTTCGGCCAATGCGGGAATGGGTACCCACACCGGCAGGTCGTCATCCAATACATGATCTTCGCGCAGATACCCGTGCGCAAGTACGAAATCCCCAAGCGCCTGAGTGTTACGCAACCCGGCGCAATGCCCGACCATAAGCCAAGCATGAGGGCGCAACACCGCGATATGGTCGGTGGCCGTCTTCGCGTTCGAAGGGCCGACCCCGATGTTGACAAGGGTTATTCCCAGACCGTTCGCCCGCTTGAGGTGATAGGTCGGCATTTGCGGTGTTTTTACGGAAGACGGTAGATCTGCATCGCCGTCTGTGATTTCGAAATTCCCGGTGGAAACAAACGATGTATAACCGCTTTCGGGGTCACGCAGCATGGCGCGGGCGTATTCTTCGAACTCGGTGACATAGAATTGATAGTTAGTGAATAGCACATGGCTTTGAAAATGATCCGGGTCGGTCGCGGTATAATGTGCCAGACGGGCCAGCGAATAATCGACACGCTGTGCAGTGAACGGGGCCAGTGCGCGCACGCCATCCAAAGGCAGATAGGTGCCGTTCACGATATCATCGTTCGTCGTGCTTAGGTCGGGAACATCGAATACGTCGCGCAAGGTAAATTCTGCGGCACCTTCTTGGGGGATGGTCACACTGTCGTCATGGCTAACGGCGAAATGAACAGGTATCGGCGTATCAGAAACCGTAATGGTGACGGGTTGCCCGTGATTTTCAATCAACAGGCCGATCTGTTGGGTCAGGTAATTCCTGAACAATTCTGGTCGCGTGATTGTCGCAGAAAAAGTTCCCGGTGAAGAAACATGGCCGAAGGACAAGCGCGAATCTACCTGCGCATAGCTGGACGTGGTAAACCGAATCTCGGGATAAAACGCCCTTATCCGCATTGCTGGCGCGGCGCTGTCCATCGCCCTTTGAAAATGCGTCGTCAGAAAGCCGGTCGCTTGGGAGTAAAGCTCGATCAGCCGTTCCACGGCAGCTTTTGCGTCTGTGAATTGTTCTGCCGGTCGGGCATCGGGCGTCAATATCTTGTTCATGAAATAGGCTCTAACAAAGGGATAAATTCAAAGCTGCGCACATCCACCAAGCCAAGGTCCGAGATACGCAATTCGGGAATGACAACAAGCGCCAGCAGTGAATGCTGCATATAGGCATTGTTTAACGTACATCCGCAATCACGCATGGCTTGCATCATCGCTTCGGTCTTGGCGGCAACCTCTGCGGCGGGTCTGTCGGACATCAGACCGCCAATCGGGAGTTCGACCATCGCCAGTTCTGCGCCATCTTTGAAGATTGTGATGCCGCCTCCGACTTCTCCCAATCGGTTTGCAGCCAGCGCCATGTGTTCAGTGTCGGTACCGACGACTATCATGTGGTGGCTGTCATGCGCCACGGTTGACGCCATGGCCATAGGCCCCTCGTATCCGAACCCCGACACGAGTGCGTTCACCACAGTGCCGGTGCCGCGATGCCGTTCCACCAAGGCGATCTGACAGACATCTCCCGACGTCTGGACGCGTCCTTCGGTGACAGGCAGTTCAAACTTCAGCGCGCGGGTCGGGGCCTGATTTTCAACAACGCCGATCACATTCGCAGTTACGGCGTTGGCACCGGCCGGGGCGTGAATTTGGAAATCGTCGCTGGTAAGCGATTTGCCCATGTTTACAGTCTGGCGCGCGTGTTGCGGCCAATCATAGTGCGGACAATCAACCAGACACTCGCCATTCTCTGCGACGATCTGCCCACGGGCAATCACGGTCTCGATCGGTAGCGATTTAAGGTCAGAGGTAAGAATTACATCGGCCCGACGGCCCGGCGTCAGTGAACCAATCTCGCGTTCCAATCCGAAATGCGTCGCAGTGTTGATCGTAGCCATTTGCAAAGCGATCAGCGGGTCGCAACCGCAGTCTATGGCATGGCGCACGACGCGGTTCATATGCCCATCATTTACCAAGGTACCGGAATGGCAATCGTCGGTGCACAGGATCATATTGCGCGGGTCCAACCCTTTTTCGGTGATGGCGGTAATCTGTGTTTTCACGTCATACCACGCCGATCCTAACCGGATCATCGACCGCATCCCCTGCCGCATCCGGGCAATCGCGT
>DRFG01000227.1 GCA_011050655.1 Roseobacter sp. | reverse complement strand
CTGATGTACAGGCAAAACAATCCTCATAGCCCAGCAAGCTGGAAATTCGGTCTTCGAACATGCGGACGGTCGGATTGCCATATCGGGCATAGATGAACTCGTCGTCGCCAAGCGATTGAAACCGCGCTTCGGCCTGTTCAGCGCTGTCATACACGAAACCTTGGGTCAGAAAGACGGCTTCGGACACTTCGTTATACTGGCTGCGCCGGATCCCGCTATGTACCGCCTTGGTACGAGGTTTCCACTGGTCATTCATCTTCATATCCTTCCTGGCCTGCTCAAAAAGCGGGCATAAAAAAACCCCTGACGCGGCCAAGCGAAAGGGGGCTTTCATCCTGACCTTTTAGCGGTATTTGACAGGTCACCCCGCCCGTGGCCCGCAATCCGGTAACAAATCACCACGCGCTATCTGCTACGCTTCAGCTAACCGATCGTCAACAGCAGGCCGCGAACCAGCGACGGATATCTGCAAGCCGTCTCATTCCAAGCCACTTTTTCTTGCAGGGCGCTGCAAAACCCGCATCATGTAATGGAATAAAATCCAAAGGACCCTCCATGGCCGCGCTAAACCCTATTGATCTCTATTATTGGCCCACCCCCAACGGTTGGAAAGTCTCGATCACCCTCGAGGAAATGGGTCTGCCCTTCCAGACCCACCTGATCAACATCGGTGCCGGAGATCAGTTCGCTCCTGAATTTCTCAAGATTTCCCCCAATAACCGGATGCCAGCAATCACGGACCCTGTCGGCCCTGATAATGCGCCAATTTCAATCTTCGAATCCGGTGCCATATTGCAGTATCTTGCACGCAAAACTGGTCAGTTCTACGGCTCAACGGAGCGAGACCGCATCAAGGTTGACCAATGGCTGATGTGGCAGATGGGTGGTCTGGGGCCGATGGCAGGTCAAGCGCATCACTTCCTGAAATACGCCCCCCGAATGGAACCGCCCAACGATCTTCCCTATGCGAAGGATCGCTACCGTGCAGAAACAGCCAGACTTTACAGCGTGCTGGATCGCCAACTGGCACAACATGAATACGTCGCGGGAGCATCGGTATCCATCGCAGATTTTTCGATCTGGGGGTGGGCGTCACTATGGGAGGGGCAGCAACAAACCCTTGACGATAAACCCCATATGGCGCGCTGGCTCGATATAATGACCGCCCGTCCCGGGGTCCAGGCAGGGCGTGCCCTGCATGCCGATAAACGTGGCGACATCTCACAACAAAAAGAAACGCATGATACGTTGTTCAAACGCTAGGCATATTTTCCAAATGGAAGAGTATCCCGGGGGGGCCGACACGCTAGTGTCGATGGGGGCTGGCCCCCGGCCCTACCTTGCGTCAGCGTCGATCTCGTCTTTATCCAGGCTGTAGGCCTGAAACAGCTTGCCTTGGCTCATGAAGAACGCAAATACAACCGCCGTTAGACCAAAGGTCTTGAAATACACCCAAGTCTCCGTACTCGCGAACCTCCAAATCAGTTCATTCGCCACGGCCAAACCGAAAAAGCAAAACATCAGCCGCTTGGTCAGGATCATCCAACCTTCCTCTTTTAGCGGCATCATCTCTTCCATGACGTATTTCAGATATGACTGACCGCGCATGAGTCCGATGGCCAAAAGCCCACCAAACAACAGGTAAATTGCAGTCGGCTTCATCTTGAAAAACCGTTCATCGTTGAGCCATACGGAAAGCCCACCAAAAATGGTCACCAGAATGACCGTAACAACCTGCATCCGACTGATTTTTCCCGTCAAAGCCCACAGCAGGCCGGTTGACGCGATTAACAACGGCACAAATGCAGCAGTCACCACGATGAATCCGTTGTATTCCGTGCCCCAAACGGTGAAAATATCATCCTTAAACCGAATATATGCGATAAAAAATATCACTACCGGCCCGTATTCCAACGCGGACTTCAGGATAGGATTGATCTTGCGTGTCGTGCTCATCTTCATCTCCTGTTAGCCACCCATTTCGACGATTACAGCGCCGGCAGCGATCAAAGTCATCAGGGCAATGCGACGCGGCCCCACCGTTTCTTTCAGCACCAGCCACCCTATAAGCGCCGCGAATACGGTAGAGGTTTCGCGCAGAACCGCTGCTTCACCCACCTTGTCCAGACGCGTGGCCAGCATGATCGAACCAAAGCTGAAAAACGCCACGACACCGCCAACCACACCGCGTGCCATCAAGGGGCCCAAAGCGGGCCGGTGCGCCATTAAGGCCCAGCGCCGGGCGGCAATAAACGGCATCACCAACCCGTCAATCATAAAGAACCAGGCAAGAAAGGTGAACGGATCACCCGTCGCTCGAATGCCATACGCATCGAACGTCGTGTAGAGTGCCACGAAAAGGCCAGTCAAAAATGCCAGTCCAAGCGCTGCATTCAAGGTATCGCGCTCTGAAACCAGATACACCATGTTGTACAAGGCCAGCCCAAAGATGCCTGCAATCAGCACACCGACACCCAACCATTGGATACCGGTAAAACTTTCCCCAAAGATCAAATATGCGCCGATCACCGTGAAAAGTGGGCCCGTGCCACGCACAACCGGGTAGACAACTGTATAAGCACCTTTGGTATAGGCCCAAGCTTGCAAGAGCTTGTAAACGATATGGATCGCCCAAGCACCTGCAAAGATCACCCACATATGCGGTTCGGGCCACGGCACAACAAACAGCGCAAAAGGCGCAGCCATCGCGAAATATGAGAAATCAATTGCCCCGCGGGTCAGCCAGGGGTCATGCCTGCCTTTTTGCAAGGCACCAAATATAGCATGCAGAAACGCCGCTGCCAAAGCCAGCCACAACGCAGCTTGATGACCGGCCGCTGTACCTTCGACCTGCAAAATCCAGTCGTTCACCGGGCGGTCCCTCTAATGCCAATCACCGAGGGTCAAGCCCCATGAGCGCATCGGCAAATTCCTGGGGGTCAAAGGGTTGCAGGTCATCAATCTGCTCTCCTACGCCGATAGCGTGAATCGGTAGGCCAAACTTATCCGCCAACGCCACAAGGACACCCCCCTTGGCCGTGCCGTCAAGCTTGGTCATGACCAAGCCCGACACCTGCGATATCTCTTGGAATACCTTTACCTGGTTCAGCGCATTCTGGCCCGTAGTCGCATCAAGCACCAATAGTGTGTTATGGGGCGCGCTGGGATCTTTCTTGCGAATAACCCGAACGATTTTGGCCAACTCCTCCATCAGGTCACCACGATTTTGCAGCCGCCCGGCAGTGTCGATAAGAAGCAGATCAGCGCCTTCACGTTCCGCCTTGCCCATCGCATCGAAAGCCAGGCTTGCTGGGTCGGACCCTTGCAAGGCGGTCAATACGGGAACGCCTGCGCGATCCCCCCAAACCTGAAGCTGTTCAACGGCTGCCGCGCGAAATGTATCACCAGCAGCAATGACGACGTCTTTACCAGCCGCCTTGAATTGACTGGCGAGTTTGCCGATGGTTGTCGTTTTTCCGGAACCATTGACACCTACGACCAGTACCACCTGGGGCTTCTTGGCATAAAGCGGCAATGGCATCGCGATCGGCTCCATGATCCGCGCAACCTCGGCCGCCATCAAACGTTTGATCTCTTCTACCGACAATCGTTTTCCAAATCGACCTTCGGCCATATTGGCCGTAACCCGCAACGCGGTATCCACCCCCATGTCGGTGGAAATCAACAGCTCTTCCAGCTGCTCCAGCATCTCGTCATCAAGACCCCGCCGCACCACCGGAGCAGATACCTTGCGCCCCATGAGACGGTCCACAAGCCCCGCTTTTGCCGGCGTAGCGGCCGCAATCTCGTTCTCAGGTGGTACCCCTATATTGGTTAAAGGTACCGGTTGCGGACCCTCGCTCTCATCCGCAGCGATTGGCGCAGGTTCATCGTCTACGGCCTCGGGCAAAGCCTCGACGGCCTTACCCGGTGCAGCCATCACTTGGTCGACAGGAGCTTCGTTGACCATGCCAGGCGTATCAATCACGCCCCCATCCTCGACGATCGCCTCCAGCCCTTCGTCAATCTTAGACGAAGATTTGAATAATTTGGTTTTCAACTTTTTGAAAAAGGCCAAGCGTGCTCTCCGAATACTCAGGCGTTTGCCATGATCTATAGGCTCGGGGGGCAGGATGGAAGGGTAGCATCTGCGATTGACAGCGTGCTCAGGCTCGCGCACCAAGTTTAAATGCGTTTTTTGTTTCTCATTCCCTTCATATGGCTAGCCCAGATGGCGCAGGCAGAGCCGGACCACCGTTTTTGTTCCAGCACCAAATGGGGCCAGTCCCATTGCATCAGGCCCGAACACTTCGTCTATGACACCTGTAACGCGATCCAGATTTTTGCAGATAGACATGGTCTGAATCGCGATTTTTTTGCGCGACTTATCTGGCAGGAAAGCCGCTTTGATCAAAACGCGCTTAGTCATGCAAACGCGCGCGGTATTGCGCAGTTCATACCATCCACGGCTGCATTGCGCGGTCTGAAGGATCCTTACAACCCCGCAGATGCACTAGAACATTCAGCCCAGTACTTAGCCGAAATGGCCACGAAATATGGGAACGAAGGTATGGCCGCTATAGGGTATAATGGCGGGGAACGCCGGGCCGAAGGTTTTCTTGACGGTGCGGGCTTGGCCTCAGAGACGATTGACTATGTGCCCATCATCACCGGGCTATCAGCGGAACAGTGGCGCGACGCAGCCCCGGAAAATCCTGACTTTCGTCTTTCGAAAACTAAACCCTTTTTACCCGCTTGTTACGAGATGGCCCGTAACAGGCGTGTTTCATCGCTTAAGGTCACGCCGCCTAAGCCTGTCTTGAAACCTTGGGGCGTACAGGTTTCATTCGGGACCAGTACCACCCAAGCCAAAGCCAAAGCCAATACGCAGACGGCAAGCTGCCGCGCGCCGTTGAAGGGGAAAAAACTGGATATGGTGTTCAAGAAAAACCGGGTTTCACGCCGCAAGGGCTTTTATTTCGCCCAGTACGGATCTGACACCCAATCCGGTGCGCAAGGCCTTTGCGACAAGATGCGCTTGTCCGGGTGTGCTTGTTTGGTAGTCAAGAATTAGAGCTGCCTAAGGACGATTCGACTAGCGATGTTCTTGCGGCACCCAGTCCTCGGGTTCGCTGTTCCAGAACCTATTGGGGTTATCTTCGTCGGTTCCGCGCACATGCAAGGTACGTAAACACGGCGCAACAAAAACCACCGGTTCTTCATAAGGATGCGCCGCGTAGAGCTGAGTGAGAACCTCAACAGTATTCGCCTCATCCTCTGGCAGAAAGAACGAAACCTCTACACAAGGGACAGTCATCACATCGGCCGTTGCCGCATTGCGACCGCTGCCCAGCGACCTGAACTGCTGTGATCCTGAAACAGTGCGAAATGTGACGCGGTCATAGTCCCCATACTTGAGGGCGTTGACGGCGAGCACTGCATCAATGATCTTTTGCGCGTGGGTTTCGGGGACTTGAACGATGACCCGAAACCCGTGTTCAGTCTGAAACCTTGGGTTATCGAAGCGTGGCAGTGTCATTAGATCTACACCTCGTCTGGGAAGTGTTTCATTACCAGCCGGATCGGGTTCGGCGCGGCCTGCCCCAGCCCACAGATTGATGCATCGACCATCACGGTTGAAAGCTCTTCCAGTAACGGCTGGTCCCATTTATCAGCCTGCATCAGCTTTACGGCCTTTTCGCATCCTACCCGGCAAGGTGTGCACTGACCGCAGCTTTCATCTTCGAAAAAGCGCAGCATATTCAACGCGGCACCCTTAGCGCTGTCGTGCTCTGACAACACCACCACGGCCGCCGATCCGATAAACGACCCATGCGGCTGTAACGTATCAAAATCCAAAACCACATCTGACATCGACGCGGGCAGCAAACCCGAAGACGGCCCGCCCGGCTGATAGGCTTTGAACACGTGGCCGTCGGCCATGCCTCCGGCCGCGTCAATCACATCTGTAATCGTAGATCCGGCGGGCAACACATACATACCCGGCTTCGCGACACGTCCCGAAACCGAATAACTACGCAGACCTTTGCGGCCGTTTCTTTCGGTCCCGTTCAAGACTTGCGGGCCCTCGCGGCATACCCGTGTCACCCAGTGCAAGGTCTCGATATTGTGCACCAGCGTCGGTCGGCCAAATATGCCGACCTGCGCCACATAAGGCGGCCGGTGTCGTGGCATCCCGCGTTTGCCCTCGATACTTTCGATCATCGCAGATTCTTCGCCACAGATATAAGCCCCGGCCCCGCGACGCAGATCAATATACCCGGGTTCTACGATCCCCGACGCTTCCAGTTCGGCGATTTCACGACGCAGCACCGCCAAAATCTGGGGGTATTCATCGCGCATGTATAAATATATCTTTTCAGCTTCAACCGCCCAAGCAGCGATCAGCATCCCCTCAAGAAACATGTGCGGTACGCGTTCAAGGTACCAGCGATCCTTGAAAGTGCCGGGTTCGCCTTCGTCGCCATTGACCGCCAGATAACGCGGTCCGGCATTCGCGCGGACGAAGCCCCATTTCTTGCCCGAAGGGAAACCCGCCCCGCCTAGGCCGCGCAATCCCGCGTCCAGCAGCTTTTGCTGCACCGCTTGCCAATCACCATTTTTTCGCAACTCTGTCAGGGTTTCATACCCGCCCTGGCCCGAGTAAGCGGCGAAGTTTTCGTAATCGGGCATATGCACATGCGTGTCGCCGGCGTCGATCACGTCCTGCACCTTTTCAAGGGTGGCATGATCGACGAAATTGTGCCCAATCTCAAGCGCAGGTGCGGTATCGCAGCGCCCAATGCACGGTGCCCGCACAACACGCACCTTCAATGCATCCAAGCCATCTTCCAAGGCGGCTTTTAGGGCCTGGGCACCAGCTAATTCGCACGAAAGTGAATCGCAGATACGGATGGTCAAAGCGGGTGGTGGCGTTTCGCCTTCCTTGACGACATCAAAATGCGCATAGAACGTCGCTACCTCGTAGACCTCGGCCATACTCATCCGCATCTCTTCGGCAAGAGCGCGAAGATGCGCCGCCGAAAGATGACCGTATTCATCCTGGATCAGATGAAGATGTTCTATCAGCAGATCGGCGCTCCGCGGTTTGTCACCCAGCAATGCGCGCACCTCTTCCCACGGGCGATCTTGCAGTTGACGCCCCTTGGTATGAGTCCGCCCCCGGCCCTTGCCTGATTTCCAAACGCCCCCTTGGGGACGATTGTTGCCCGACGTATCGTTATCATCCAATGCCATCTGTCGGCCCCTTCGCGAACGTGTTGCGGCCACGCTATCAAAGTCGCGACCCGCTGCGCATGCGGAAAACGACGTTTTCCTTACGCTTTACGCGGTGGCAATCGCTGCTTGCACCCTTTTACGGCCCACATTTCACCTATAAGAAACTTACATTTCGTAACGGAGCAATTTCGATGATCTGGTATGCCTTCGCCAGCCTCACGCCAGCGTCGCTTTTGGCGCTAGCTTTCGTGTTTGGCGGAGCGTGGCCGCTTTTGGCTTTGGTGTCGATCACTGCACTCGTGTTCGTTCTTGACCGGTTCCCGCGCGACCTGCCCGACACAGACACCACGGGTCGCGGATTGAACCTGACGTTGGCAGCAGTACACTTTGGGTTGTTGCCCTTGGGTATCTGGGCCCTAGGGGCAAGCGATAACCTAACAGTCGCGGGCAAGGTCCTAATTTTCATAAGTTTAGGCCTATACTTCGGTCAGATATCGAACTCCAACGCGCACGAACTTATACATACGGCATCGCGCTGGCCCCGGCGCCTGGGGGCTGCGGTATACAGCTCGTTACTATACGGCCACCATGTGTCGGCTCACCTACGTGTGCATCACATTCATGCCGCCACAGACGCGGACCCAAATTCAGCACATTTGGGCGAAGGGTTTTACAGCTACGCTGCTCGCGCGTGGCGCGGAGAATTCGTTGCAGGGCTACGTGCAGATACCCAGCAAAGAGCCCGAAGGGCAGAACGGTCAAGCCTGCCCCACCCTTACATTTATTACTTGACGGGTTCCGCAGTGACAGTGGCCGCAGCCGGCCTGATTGCCGGATGGAAAGGTATTTTGGCGCTGGTGGCGCTCGCGTTTTATGCGCAAATGCAATTGCTTTTGTCGGACTACGTTCAACACTACGGTCTACGGCGCGAGGTCCTGCCAGACGGTCGACCCGAGCCTGTCGGTGCCCGGCATAGCTGGAACGCCCCAGCATGGTATTCATCAGCGATGATGCTTAACGCGCCACGTCATTCAGACCATCACATGCGCCCTACCCGCGCCTTTCCTTCGCTTCGGATCGAACCAGAAACCATGCCGATCCTGCCTCGGTCGCTGCCAGTCATGGCGGTTTTGGCGCTGGCCCCCCCGATATGGCGGCGGGTCATGGACAGGCGGGTCGCACGTTGGCAACCCTAGGAAGGGTTCATGTTGATCTGTACTGGATCAGCGCCCGGCTTTCTGGCAGGCTGGCACCATGAAATACATCGCCTTCCTTTTGCTTACGCTATTTCAGGCCGCCCCGCTTGTGGCCCAATCGGTCATGTCTGCCGAAGAATTTGACGCCTACACGCGCGGCAAAACTTTGTTCTACGCCCAAAGCGGTCAGACCTACGGGGCCGAACGCTATCTGGAAAACCGCCGCGTCGAATGGTCTTTTCTAGATGGCGAATGCAAACGGGGATCATGGTATGAAGACAATGGGCTGATCTGTTTTACCTATGACGACACCCCCGATCCACAATGCTGGAGCTTCTCTAAAGGCGCACGCGGGTTGATCGCTCAGTTCGAGACCAATCCAGATACAACCGAGCTATACGAGGCGCAGGACACCGATAAAGAGTTTACCTGTCTCGGCCCGGACGTCGGCGTCTAGGGTTTCTCCCGTCAGTTTATTCAGGTTAGAAAAGTGTTCCCTGCTCCGGCGGTTTGCCAAAGGCTTTGCGCGGGGTGGGTTTGCCGCCCACCTGCATCCTGCCATCGGCGAATTCGATCTCAAGCGACGTTGCATCCAGTGCCGCTTTTTTCGTCGTCACGACATCACCGTCACCGCGTACAACTGCGTAGCCTCGCGCGAGCGTCGATTTATAACTAAGCGTTTCATGCAAGCGCTCTAGCCCGGTAATCTGCTTGCGCCATCCTTGAGTCTGGCGTTGGCCCGCCTCTGAAAGACGCTGTGCAAGCAATTGAAATGACTGCGATTTGCGCTTTTGATCCTGCGCCAGCGCTTCCGGACGGAACCGCGCAGCCAAGGCATCCAGCTTACGCCTTTGGTCTTGCCCCAGCGCGTCGGGTCGAAAGCGCGCAGTCAAGGCATCAAGCTTTCGCTTTTGATCTTGCCCTAATGTGTCGGGGCGAAAGCGCCCGGCGAGCGCCAGAAACCTACGCTGTTCAGATTGCAAGGCACGGCGCAACGTACCGGGACGTAAGGCCCCCGACATGTTCGCCAGTCGCACATTGCGCTTTTGCACCCCGGCAGTGAGGGCGGGCCCCAGCCGTGCGCCTAACATGTCCAGCTTTTGCCGAGGCCCATCTAGAAGCGTGTCGGGGCGCGGCAAAGCGCGGGCCATGTCCCGCAACCGTTGGTCACGGCGGATCAGCCCTTGGCTCAGCGCGTGGGTCATACGGGCCTCTTGCCCATCCAGCCAAGCAACCAGTTCGTGCCGCACCGGCACTGCCAGCTCTGCTGCCGCAGTGGGTGTCGGGGCCCGGCGGTCCGACACATAATCAATCAATGTCGTATCAGTTTCATGCCCAACAGCCGAAATCAGCGGAATGTCAGATGCCGCAGCGGCACGGGCGACTATTTCTTCGTTAAAGCCCCAGAGGTCTTCGACAGATCCACCGCCCCGCGCCACTATAAGCAGGTCGGGCCTGGGAATCGCGCCGCCCGGGCTAAGCGCATTGAAACCCTGGATGGCACGCGCGACCTCGGGGGCACATTTCGCGCCCTGCACAGCCACAGGCCAGATCAACACCTTGCGCGGAAACCGGTCGCGCAACCGGTGCAGAATATCGCGGATGACAGCACCAGAGGGCGAGGTCACGACACCGATCACATCAGGCAGGTACGGAAGCGGGCGCTTACGCTCGGGCTTGAATAACCCTTCGGCAGCCAGCGCTGCCTTGCGTTTTTCCAACAGGGCCATCAATGCCCCCATGCCAGCCGGTTTGATGTCTTCGATCACGATCTGATATTTTGACTGGCCACCGAAAGTGGTGATGCGCCCGGTGGCGATCACTTCCATCCCTTCTTCAGGTTGGGTTTCGAGCCGCGCTGAAACGCCCTTCCAGATCACCCCGGAAATGACGGAACTGTCATCCTTGAGATCAAGATATATGTGCCCAGACCGAGGACGGCTGACGCGCCCCACTTCGCCACGAATTCTCACATGCGCGAATTCACCTTCGATCACACGTTTTATCGCCCCCGAAAGCTCGGTCACGGTAAATTCAGGGCTGTTCTGGCCCTGCTTGGGGTCGTCGATCAGATCCATGCGGGTGTCCTTGTGTCTTTGTTGGAGCCAGCTTAGAACGCATAGCATTCAAGGCCAAGGGAGTGCGACCATGAACATCCTCATTCTGGGCAGTGGCGGGCGCGAACACAGCCTCGCCTGGGCAGTATTGCAGAACCCCAAATGTGACAAGCTTATCGTGGCACCGGGCAATGCCGGGATAGCCGCCATCGCAGACTGCGCTTCTCTCGATATTAACGACGGACCAAATGTTGTTGAATTCGTTGACGAAAATAACATCGACTTTGTAATAATCGGCCCTGAAGCGCCTTTGGCCGCCGGTGTGGCTGATGACTTGCGGGCCGCTGGCATTTTGGTCTTTGGCCCGTCAAAAGCAGCAGCAGCACTTGAGGCGTCAAAAGCATTTACCAAAGAGATATGCGATGCGGCTAACGCACCTACCGCTGCTTACGGCCATTTTACCGACGCCGCTTCGGCGCACGCCTATCTGGCTCAGCACCCTGCACCGATCGTCATAAAAGCCGACGGTCTTGCTGCGGGCAAAGGCGTGATCATCGCGCAGACTGATGCCGAAGCGGCAGCCGCTGTGGATACCATGTTTGACGGCACCTTTGGCGAAGCAGGGGCTGAGGTAGTGATCGAAGAGTTCATGGAGGGTGAGGAAGCGTCGTTCTTTGTGTTGTGTGACGGCGAGACCGTGTTGCCTATCGGAACGGCCCAAGACCATAAGCGGGTCGGCGACGGTGATACCGGCCCGAACACCGGGGGGATGGGCGCGTATTCTCCAGCCCCGGTCCTAACCGATGAGATCGCTGAACGCGCGTTGGCCGAGATTATTCGCCCCACAATGGCGGAGATGGCAAAACGCGGCACGCCGTATCAAGGGGTTCTCTATGCGGGGCTCATGATAAAGGACGGGGCACCGCGACTGGTCGAGTATAACGCGCGTTTTGGTGACCCCGAATGTCAGGTGCTGATGATGCGCCTTGGTGCGCAGGTCTTCGATCTTTTACATGCGGCAGCCGAATCACGTCTGGACGAAATGCGGGTGAACTGGGCCGAAGACCATGCGGTGACAGTGGTCATGGCGGCACGAGGCTATCCAGGAGCATACGAGAAAGGCAGCCCGATAAAGGGGCTGGACCGTCTACCAGAGGATAGCAGCCACATGGTTTTCCATGCCGGTACCGCAGAACGAGACGGTCAAATCGTTTCGGCGGGCGGTCGTGTGCTGAATGTAACGGTACGGGGCGACAGTTTGGCCGACGCACAAGCGAAGGCATATCGCATGGTCGACACAATTGATTGGCCCGGTGGCTTTTACCGGCGCGATATCGGCTGGCGCGCCTTGCCTTAGGTGTGGTTCCCGGGGGCTAGCCCCCGGACCCCCAGGATTTTTACCCATTTGGAAATTTCAATCACTTGAAGCAGAACCCGTTCGTGATCATTCAGGGGAAAGAGCACAAGCTTGTGCTTTGGCGACGTTGCCATCCGTAAATGGAACCGCGAAAGGCATCGGCACCAGCATACCGCCATGCAATTCGAGAGCGACCATAGGGCTGTCGCCAATATCACGCCAAGGCATTTGCGCCAGAACGATTTGTGGGCCAGCGTCGCAATTGCGGATGCCGCCGGCGATGAGCTGGTCACCGATGCGGTGATTGGTAAAACCGGTTGTCGCGGCGATCAGTTTGAGGTTGGTGCCATCATAGGCGAGTAGTTCAACGCGCCCCGCAAGATGCGGGGTCACCACCATTGCAATTTCGAGGCGTCCATCACCAGTAAAATCAGCGGCTCCGACCGGTGCGAGCCATCTATTTTTCCGGCCAATGTGATCGGTTTGGGCCAGCCGCCCTGATGGTCCATAGATGACCAAACGGGCCCCGCGTGTCAGGCTGCTTTCCACGACGATAACTTCGGGTGAGCCATCTTGGTCAAGGTCGGCAAGCCGAGGTGACGTATCCTCAAAGACCAGCGTATCGGGTAGGATGAAGCGACGCTTTGTAGCATTATCGAGGGTCACCTCGAGAGCGCCCCATTCAACGGCATCACCCAGAATGCCATGATCATAGCGGGTGGTCGGATCCGTATACCGTGCGCTGGTGATGGTTTCAGCCACACCTGAATTTGGCGACAACGAAACAGCCAATGACATGGCGGTCGCAAACCGCGCCAGGGTAAGCATTATATCTGCTTTTCCGGCATCTGTACGCGCAACCCATCCAATGCGTCGGTGACTTTGATCTGGCAAGTCAGGCGTGAACGTTCCGGATCAGGCTCGTAGGCGAAATCAAGCATGTCCTCTTCCATGTCGTCTTTTGCGGGGACTTTCTCGACCCAGTCGGGGTCAATATATACGTGACAGGTCGAGCACGCACAGGCCCCGCCGCAATCGGCTTCGATGCCCGGTATGTTATTGTCGCGCGCCCCTTCCATGACAGTCAGGCCATTGGCGACGTCGACAACATGTTCGGTGCCGTTGTGTTCTACATAGGTTATTTTGGCCATGACGTGCCCTTTCCGATCAAAAGAATTTGACCCTGTGTACCCAGCCCGCCAAGGCTTCGCCAGCCCCTTTTGGTCGTGGTCCGTACGGGACTTTGCAAAATACCTGCGCAAACCGTCAATGATCTAGGCACGGCTCGTAAAAGCCGTTAGCTTGGGAGAAATTATCAGACCGTCGAAAGCAGGGGCGTGCAGTTCTTTTCAAACGTAAGATTAATCACTGCGCCAGCGTTGGTCATGAGCATGATCGTGCTTTCGAGCTGCGCCCAACCTCATCAGCCGCTACAGGATGATGAGCCGGGGGTGCGCGAGGCGACCAGCCAAGGCCCAGCAGGAGCGCAACCCGGAACGTGCTGGGGCCGCACGATATCGCCTGCAGTGATCGAGACCGTTACCGAGCAGCTTCAGATCAAACCGGCGCAGATCAGCGCAACAGGCGAGATCCAGACATTGCCCGTTTACAAAACCGAAACCCGCCAAGAAATCGTGAAGCCACGGCAGGATAACTGGTTTGAAACACCCTGCCCTCACCAACTGACGCCAGACTTCATTTCGACACTGCAACGCGCCCTTGAAGCGCGGGATGCCTATGACGGCGATATCACCGGGACATTGGATGACCCGACACGTCGAGCCATGCGGCTTTATCAGATGAGTCAGGGCGGGCCTGACAGCCCCGTGCTGTCGCTGGAAACGGCCAGGTCGCTTGGCCTGGTAGCCGTCGAACGCACCCCCTAGCAAATATGCCTTCGCGAACAGTTACGGAGCGAACTTCATAGGGAGAGTAAAATTATAACGCCCTGCGGTCACCCCGGCGGGGGCAGCCGGAATGCGCGCAGACTTAACCGCATCAACGGCGGCGCGATCAATTTGCGCCACACCAGAAGAACGGCGCACCGAAATCGCCGCAACCGTGCCGCTATTATGAACCGCGATGGACAATGTGACTATTCCCTTGGCGCGCGTCCCCGTGGGATAGCGCTTGCGCCGTTCGATACTGGCGCGGATTCCGCCCCCCCATTGTGCCATCAGCTTGGGGCTGCTGGTTTGCTTTTTCCCGGGGGCCGCTCCTGTGCTGGACGTCCCCTTGGACTTTCCAGCCCCTGTACCGGCAGCTTTTTGAGGTTTGTCACCTTGAGAAGTTTTAGCCGCAGCGGTTTTAGGCGCAGCGGTTTTAGGCGCAGCGGTTTTGCGGAGTGCCTTACGCCGCTCTTGGCTGGCGGGGGGCTTGGCCAACAGAGGCCGCGGCTGGGGGCGTGCCTTGGCCAGCTCGGGTTGCGGGGGTTTTGGTACGCTGCGGTCAATTTGGGGCAAGGTCTGCGAGGTATGCTCTGTAATCGGCATGGCGGCGCGGGGGCTGGGTAAGTAGCTATCGCTGTGGCTAAATGACGGCGCAGGTGTATCGTCTCCATCGGGCACAGGGATAACCACGCGTTGAACCAGTTCCGGTTTGCGATCCCACTGCGCGACCATCGTCTGCGCCGAAGCGGTGGCCGCAGTCAACGTCACGGCCGCTTCGCCTGCCTCTCCGGCTGGCATATCGGTACCGGTTCCCAAATATCCTACAGAGAGATGCAAAGCAGTGGCGGCACCAAGAAAAGCGAGAAACTCGAAAGCGTTTTTCATGGCACGCGTATCGCTATTTCGATCTGCGCATGGCCGATCTGCGACAACCTTGACACAACCCGTGCAAGTTTTGCCGCGGAAAGCTTTGCGTCAGCCCGCAGGGTTACAGTGTTTGTAGCCGGTTGCGCGGCAAGCAGTGCCCAGGCGGCATCGTTCAAAGCGTCTTGGAACGAAACATCTCCGCTTGCAGAGATATAGATGTCCGTTTCGCCCGCGACAGCCATTTGGGCGTTCGTTTCAGGCAAAGTTACATCAAATGGCGGAGCAGGCATGATCGTGGCCGACATCATGAAAAAGATCAGCAGCAAAAACACCACATTGATCATCGGAACCACGGATTCGGCCACGGGTCGTCGGGGGGGCATGGGAAATCGCATCGCGTTATTCCACCACCACCAGCTTGGCAAAACCAGCGCGCTCCAGGACCTGTGCCACGTCAAGCAAACGCTGAACCGACGCGCCGTCCGCGCCGCGCAGAACAACCGTATCGTCCCGAGTGGTCGTTAACGGCGTCAATGAATCGGCCAAGACGGACAACGCGACCGGATTGCCATTCAAGGCCAGCGTGTCAGCGGAAATATCAACCAGACGCGGCGGCCCTGAGTAGCTCTCGCCCGCACCTGCCCCCGACAGACGCACTGCTGCATCCTTGCCAAATTGGGACGCCAGCATGAAGAACACCAGCAACAAGAATACCACGTCGATCATCGGGGTAAGGCTGGGCCTGCGGCTGCGGCGTGGCGGGGCGAATGCAAACATCAGGCCGCTGCATCGTGCTGAATGAACATCCGTGTGGCGATATCCTCCAGATCGCGCTGTACACGCTCGGCAATGGCTTCGAACCAGCTCAGGGCGACCGCTGCCGGGATCGCCACCGCCATGCCTGCGGCTGTCGTCAAAAGCGCCTCCCATATGCCGCCAGCCAAAACCGACGGGTCGGCCTGACCGCCGGTGGTTTCAAGCGCCTGAAAGGCTTCGATCATTCCCAGAACAGTGCCCAAAAGCCCGATCAGCGGGGCTATGGTCACGATCAACTCGAGCGGACGCAAACCGCCGCGCATTTGCCCAAGGTGTCGCTGGGCTAGGCGCGTTACTTCTTCACGGGCAAGCGCTTCTGGAAGGCGACGCGCAGTTACCACCTCGGCTACGAAACGCGAACGCAGCCCTCTGGGGTTCGCAAAATCACGAGCCGCAAGCATCTTTTCCGCCTGCCCGGCCGACCATGCCCCCATCAACGACAGACGCCACAGCTTCCACAGGACGATCGCCATGACCAGTACTGACAAAACCGCGATCGCCCACAAGGCAGGGCCGCCCATGTTCAGAAATTCCAGCATTTTCGGGGTCATTACAAAACCTCCAACGGTTGAAAGATTAGGCCTTTTGGCGTGTCTTCAAGATGGGCGCTGATCCCAAAGGCGGCTTTGATCAAATCGGGGGTCAGAACTTCGCGTGCAGGTCCGTCGGCCGCGATGCCCCCTTTGCTGAGGATCACCAGACGGGTACAATGCCGAGCTGCCATTCCAAGATCGTGAAGCGATACCAGAACCGATTTCCCCTCGGTCGCCAAAGCGGCGAAGCTTTGCATCGTGGCAATCTGGTGGGCAGGATCCAACCCGGCGGTGGGTTCATCGGCCATCAGCAGCGGGGCTTCCTGAGCTAGGCTGCGTGCGATCAGCACGCGGGCCTGTTCACCACCCGACAACTGCGTAGCAATACGTCGCCGATAATCCTCAAGGTCCATCCGCCCAATCGCCCTGTCGACAGCGCGATGGTCCGCATCGGTCAACTTTCGCCCCGCCCCCACATAGGGGGTACGCCCCAGCCGTATCAGTGTTTCCACACAAACCGGCCATGCTATCTCTCTTGCTTGCGGCATCCACGCAGCATTGCGGCCCCGTTCCCGCGCAGGCATTGCCGCTAGTGAACTGAACCCATCCCAGGGAAGCAATCCGAGCGCGGCGCGCATCAATGTAGTTTTGCCTGCCCCATTCGGCCCGATCAGCCCCACGACTTCACCTGCGTCTATAGAAAGGTTGATACCGCGCAGCACATCTTTGCCACCCCGCCGTACCGAAAAATCCTTTAGGCAAAGCAATGTCATAGACCTGACTTCCGGGTGCGATAGATCAGATGCAGGAACAGCGGCGCCCCGACCAGTGCAGTAACCACGCCCAACTTTAGGTCTCTTTCAGGTATTACCACTCGTACCAGAATATCCGAGGCAAGGATCATCCCTGCCCCGCCCAATGTGGACGCCCACAACAACGCCCCCGGACGCGCCTGCACGAATCCGCGCAAAAGATGCGGTATGACAAGCCCGACAAAGCCGATTGCGCCCGCCACCGCAGTGGACGCACCAACCACGGCGGCTGTGCCTAAGATTACGGATAGGCGCAGCCGGGTCAGGTTGATACCCATGGCTTCGGCTGCGTCTTCGCCCAATGTCAAAGCGTCCAGGCCCCGCGCCAAAGTCGCCAGAAGACCGGCCCCGAGGACGATCAGCGGCAATGATATCCAGACATGAAGCATGGACCGGTCAGCCAGTGACCCCATCATCCAGAAAACGATCTCGCTTGCTGCATAGGGGTTTGGGGACAGGTTCAACACCAATGACGTCAACGCCCCGGCAAACGCGGAAATTGCTATGCCAGCCAGAATAAGCGCCAGTGACGACCCACGTGGCCCCGCCAGCAACAACACGAGCAACACCCCCATCAGGGCTCCGGACAGCGCCATGATAGGCAGGGCGAAGAAAAATGCCGCTGCGAGCCCGGTCTGGATCGAAACCACCGCACCCAACGCGGCCGAGCCTGATACTCCGATCAACCCTGGGTCGGCCAGCGGGTTGCGCAGGTAGCCTTGCATTGCCGCGCCTGCCAAACCCAATGATCCGCCAATAAGTACCGCCAGAACAGCACGGGGCAGTCGGATTTCACGCATGACGACTGTCATCGGGCCGCCATCTCCTGCAAAAAGCGCCCACAGGCTTTGTCCGATGGTCGCTTCGGCTGGGCCGATCAGCAGAGACACTGTAAAGAGCGCCGTAACGGTGGCCCATAAAATCAGAGCGAGCCGGCTCACCCCGCCACACTCGGCGTCGGAACCCGCCCCACGGCCTCGTCGGACCCGCAGGATAACGCAGTCAAAACGGTGGTCCCATACTTCGCCTGCGGCAGCGTCCCGATCAGACCATGCGAGCTGTGTTCCAAATCAAATTCTCCCTTCGTCGCAACCGCGTCGGGCTGCTTGGCAACTAATAGGCCGACAAAGGTTTCCCACACGCCGACGGTAAAGCCACCACAGCGGAGTGTCCGCAGCCGATGCGCCCCTCGCGCCCTCAGCAGGGTGAACACTTCGGCAGGTCTCCTGACTTGCGGGTCGATGCTGAACCGGACCTTCCCATCACGTGATGCGTGACAGTGGCGTATGCCGGTATCGCTCGCCGCTCACAGTTGCGGGGGCAGTCGTGGCATTGACCGGGGCCTCACCACGTTCCCTTTTAACCGGACGGCAGTACCGCCCAGACCAAAGTGTCTTTGTTGCTACAAGGGGCCGCCGGGTTTGTGAAGGTGATTCTTACATATGATAGGCTGCAACGGTCTTGAGGGTCGAAAAACCATACAGCGCCTCAAAGCCCTTTTCTCGACCATGCCCGGATAATCCGGTGCCCCCGAACGGCAGTTCAACCCCGCCGCCTGCGCCGTAATTGTTCAAGAACACTTGGCCTGCGCGCAGTTGTTTGGCCAGCCGCATCTGACGCGCTCCATTTTGGGACCAAACCGCAGCAACCAAACCGTATTGGGTGCCGTTGGCGATCTGGAGCGCTTCTTGCTCGGTATCAAACGGAATAATGACCTGCACAGGACCAAAGATTTCTTCTTGCGCCAGCACGTGATCAGGCGACACGCCAGCGTATAAAACGGGTGCCACATAAGCCCCGCCGGACGGCGCGTCCGCGACGATGTTACCCCGCCCGACGACCTCGAGCCCGTCACCTTGCGCCAAATACCCTTCGACGATGGTTTTCTGGCGTGCCGAGATCAGCGGCCCCACGTCAAGGTCATCCATCGCCGGCCCGACACGAAAGGCGTCGTAACGTTTACCCATTTCCGCCACGACCCGATCATACACGCCGCGTTGCACCAAAATACGCGACGCGGCCGAACAGGTCTGCCCCGCATTTTGGATCCCGGCATTCACCAAAAAGGGCAATGCGGCATCGATGTCTGCATCATCAAACACAAGCTGCGGTGATTTGCCCCCCAATTCGAGGGTGACGGGGACCACATTACGGGCTGTGGTTTCCTGAATTAACTTGCCGACGCCGACCGACCCCGTGAACGACACATGGTTAACCCCCGAATGCCGGGTCAAGGCAGCACCCGCTTCGGCCCCTAGCCCGGGCACCACGTTTAGCGCGCCTTGAGGCAACCCCGCCGCGCGCGCGATTTCAGCAAAGGCGAGCGCGGTCAGGCATGCCTCTTCCGCCGGTTTCAACACGGCGGCATTGCCCATTGCCAGTGCCGCGCCAACAGAGCGGCCGATGATCTGCATCGGATAATTCCAGGGGATGATGTGCCCAGTCACACCATGCGGTTGGCGCAAGGTATAGACGGTGTACCCATCCAGATATGGTATTGTCTCTCCATGTACCTTGTCGCAGGCCCCGGCATAAAATTCCATGTACCGCGCCAGCGCCAGCACATCGGCACGGGCCTGTTTAAGTGGTTTGCCCACGTCCATCGCTTCGATCTGCGCGAGTTCGTCTATGTGCTGCAACACTCCGTGACCTATTTTGGCCAGAACCCGTCCGCGCTCGGCGGCTGTGGCTTTACCCCACTCTGCGCTCAGTGCGTCCGACGCGGCTGTGACAGCACGATGGATGTCCTCATCTGTACCGCGTGCGATATCACATAGGGTGCTGCCATCCGATGGATTAATCAGCGCCGCTCGCGCTCCACCTGTGGAAGGCACCCAATCGCCGTTAATAAAGCAAAGCGATGGATCAAGACCAAGTGGGGTTACAGGCATTGCGGACACTCCAATAAGAAAATCTTGCAGCACCTCAACATAATTCAGGCGGCACCGCGAGACCGATTTAAGAAAGCGGCAAACGATTTTCACATACGTGTGAACCTTTCTGGATGTCGTGCGTTGTAATCTGAACACCAGACATCGGAGCTTACCTTGGAACACATTGCCTCTATCCGGCGGTCTCTTCAGCTGTTGGTCCTGATATCACTTTTCGTCACTGCATATTTTGCCAAAGATCTTATCCTTCCAATATTGTTGGGTTTTTTGCTCGCACTTACCCTTAGCCCCGTTGCCCGGGCGCTTTTTCGTGTTGGCATCCCCTATGCAGCATCCGCGTTTCTTCTGGTGATGGGGACGGCGTTGATGATCGTTGCAGTCGTCTTACTTTCCGCCGGAACAGTCGCATCCTGGAGTAATGAAATTCCGCAGATGGGGCAGGAAATAAAGGAAAAGCTAAGCGGGGTCAGCGACGCAGTCGAGACTATGCGCTCTGCTTCCGAAGAGGTCGACAAGCTGGGAAGCCAAGAAGGCACGCAAGGGCCGCAAGAGGTCATCGTGCGCCAGCCAGGTCTGCTTGATACCGCGATGGATACCGTCAGCAGCGCCGGAGCATCGTTAGCCGTAATCTTGATCCTTGCGCTTTTCCTTTTGGGATCAGGAGAGATGTTTTATCTGAAGATGGTTCAATCCATGCCGACGCTTACTAGCAAAAAGCGCGCGCTTCAGACCGTTTACGATGTAGAAAAGCGCGTTTCCCGCTACCTTTTAACTATCGCCACGATCAATGCGGGCCTTGGCATTGTCGTCGGGATTTATCTGACAGCGATCGGCCTTCCCTCAGCTTATATCTGGGGTATCGCCGCATTCATGTTGAATTTCCTGCCGTACATCGGCGGTATCGCTGGGGTGGTATTGGTCGCGGGATTTTCCTTGGTGACATTTGACAGCGTAAGCTACGCGCTGTTGGCACCGCTGGGGTATCTGTTTCTGACAACGCTCGAAGGGCAAATCATCACGCCGTGGCTGATTGGCCGACGGTTAGAGATGAACACCGTCGCAGTGTTTCTCACCGTCGTGTTCTGGGGTTGGCTATGGGGCATCGCGGGGGCGTTGGTCGCAGTACCATTCCTTGTCGTGTTCAAAGTAGTCTGCGAGAACTTTGAACCGCTGCAAACCATCGGGAACTTCCTGTCCGCTGAACAGGTAAATCCCGATGATATGCGGCAGCCTCCGAAACCGTCAACCAGCCAGTGATGGCAACCAAAGCACGATACCCGGGAAGGCTACGAGCAACGCGATGGTAACTGCGTCTGCGACAAAGAACGGTGCTACGCCCTTGAACACGTCCTGAACGCTTAGGTCAGGGCGTACGCCGGCCACAACAAAGCAGTTTAACCCGATGGGCGGAGTGATTAAACAAAACTCCGCCATCTTTACCACCAGTATACCGAACCAAATCGCGCACATGGGGCCTGACATGCCAAATGCGCTATCTGCCGCTGAAACAAATTCGCCGCCGTTCAGCGCCATTACTGCCGGATAAACGACCGGTAGCGTCAACAGCAACATACCGATTGCATCCATGAACATCCCAAGAACGGCGTAGGCCAGCAAAATAAACACAAGGATCAGAATAGGCGAGGCATCCAGCGACGATATCCATTCGGCGAATGCCCCAGGAAGATCAGCGAAGCCCAAAAAGCGCACATAAATCAGCACGCCCCAGATAATGGTAAAGATCATCACCGTCAGCTTGGCTGTCTCAAGAAGCGCATCTTTGAGTTCCGGCCAACGCATACCGCGGTAGAGCGCCATCAGGAAAACGATGAATGCCCCGACCGCACCGCCTTCGGTTGGGGTGCCCCAAGCATCACCAAACGGGTTATAAACGAAGAAGATGATAATGATGACCACCGCGAAAATCGGTAGCGCCGCGGGCAAGGATTCGAAACGCTGCCTCCATGTGAATCCGCCAACGGGTGGGCCCACATTTTTCCAGATGGTTGCGATACCAACGATCAAGATCGCATAGACGACGGCGGAAAAAGCACCCGGAATGAACCCTGCAAGCAACAGCTTGCCCACATCCTGTTCGACGATGATCGCGTAGATCACCAAAATCGCAGATGGCGGAATCAGGGATGCCAAGGTACCGCCCGCCGCCACAACGCCAGCAGCAAATTTCTTGTTATAGCCAATCGCCAGCATTTCGGGGATCGCAATACGCGCGAAGACCGCTGCCGTGGCAACTGACGCACCCGATACAGCCGCAAAACCGGCCGTCGCAAAAACGGTTGATACGGCAAGACCGCCTGGCAGCCACGCGATCCAGCGTTTAGCGGCCTCGAACAACGCCCGTGTCAGACCTGCATAATAGGCCAAAAATCCGATAAGAATAAAGGTGGGGATCAAACTGAGCGTCTGGCTCGACACCTTCGAATGCGGTACCTGCCCCGCCGTTTTGATAGCCACGGTCAGCGCCCAGTCCAACTCTGACCACTGCATGCCTTTTTTGGCCCAGAAAATCCAGACTAGGCCAATAAGCCCCGCCATAGCGGCGGCAAAGGCCACCCGCATTCCAAGAACGACCATCAGTAACATGCCGCCCGAGACCCAAAGGCCGATTTCAATAGGATCCATCATCAGTCTCGTCCATCCAGATGTTCAGCTTCCGCCATCGCCTGTTCAGCGGCGGATTGTACCAATGGTACTGCGACAGGGTGTTCCAGCCCCAAAACTAGCGCCCTGCCGTAACCCCAGATTTGCAGCACCAATCGCAATGCCAACACGCTGAATGCCATGGGGACGATCAATTTGGCTGGCCAGATCGGCAGGCCAATGTCGATTGAACTGTCACGGCTCCATAGCGGTGACGAGAAATCAAAGCTGCGTTGAAAATGCGCCCATGATCCCCAGATCAAAGCCAGCATTAATATTAGGATGACGATGACCGAGAACATCTCGGCGGCCCAAAGGGCCCGGCCCCGGAGCTGCCCGATCAGAATATCCATGCGAACATGCCCGCCGTTTCGTTGGGTATATGAAATGCCCATGATCGCAATGAGCGGCATCGCGAATTCGATCCAGTCCACATATCCAGGCAAAGGTGACGCAAAAAACTTGCGCCCGCCGACGGACCAAACTGCCAACACCATCAACATGAACACGGCGATGCCTGATATCATGGCAAAGACGGTTTCGACACGTAAAAGACCTCTGTCGATACGGCTAAGTAGGCTGCCGTCTTCTAGCACGGCGGAGGATCCGGCCATGGGGCATTCCTTTCGGGTTCAGGGAGAATTCGAATACAAAAAGGGCCGCGCCAAAGCACGGCCCTATATTCACGTTTTAGTTAGACGCGCGTTCTTTTTCCAGTGACGTCATCACCAAGTCATAGAGTTCCTGACCTGGAATGCCTTGGGCTTCCATGTCCTTGATCCATGCCTCGCGGGCAGGATCGGCAGCCTTGGCTTTGAATTCGGCCAACACTTCAGGGGTGAACATGACTTTCTTGACGCCTTTTTCTTCTAGGATCTCATCCCACCGCGCCAGAAGTTTGGCGTAGTTTTCCAGATAGTAATCCAGCGCCTCGTCTACAGACCCGTCCAGTGCTTCACGCTCGGCGTCAGACAGCGCATCATACGCGTCGATATTGACGACGACCGGGCAGTTGACCGTGCCTGGGTTCAGGTTCGCTGTCCACCAATCGGCCTTGTTGATCGTGCCATAGCTCAGGTGAGCGTGCTGTGCGAAGGCTACAGTGTCCACGACGCCGGATTCCATGGCGTTATATGCTTCGGTTGCGGTCACCGAAGTAGGAACCGCCCCAACCGCTTCGAATGCTTTGCCAAGGCCACCGGTTGCACGGACGCGCATGCCATCAAAGGACGCAAGGGTATCGCGCGGCTCTCCTGTGCCGACCAGATTATATTGCGGCATTGGCGAGGTCATCAGCATCCTTGCGTTCCACTGTGCCATTTCCTTGGCTACCGCAGGGTGCGCATATACTGCACGTGAAACCGCAACTTCTTCTTTCAGAGTGTTAACCCCTAAAAACGGCAATTCCAAAACGGTGATCGCACGGTTCTTGTCTGGGTGATAACCGGCGCAGAACTGAGCCATCTCGAAGGCGCCGATCGAGATGCCATCAAGGTTATCGGAGTTTTTCGACAAGCCACCATAGCTGACGTTGATGGTGAATTCGCCATTGGTCTTTTCGGAAACCATTTCGGCGATTTTTTCGACGTGCTCGGTGAAGGCCCGGCGCTTACCCCAGACGGAGGCGTTCCATTCGGTGGCGACCGCTTGCGATGCAAACGCGAAAGTCAGGGCGCAGACCGCTGCGCCGTTCAGTAGTTTATTCATGGTTATCTCCCTAGATGCGGGCGTTTGTTGCCCGCTTGGCCGCAAGACTATCCTGAGGGAACCTGGCTGCCAACCCCTCAAGACACTGTGAGTTGCATGGGCGGATGCCTTCGGCGAGGATTTATGGCCATTTGGATGCAACGGGAACGCAGGGTACCTTGATGTTGACACGCAATAGCTGGCTTTAGTTGTCAAAATTCCACCCAGACGGCATAAATTTACCAACCCAGGATGGGTTATGAAAAAAGTTTACAAACAAAAGTCACGTTTCCAGATACTTATTTCCTTCTTTTCACTTCGCGTTATGATCCGTCTTGGGAGGGTCGCCCTTGTTTTAGCCGTGGCGGCCAGAGTTCTGAGGGAGGAACAATGTCACACGCCGACACAATGAAATACCCACCGTCTGCCGATATGGCTGCTGGCGCACATATCGATGCTGCCAAATATGAGGCCATGTATAAGGCATCGATCGAAGATTCCGAAGGGTTCTGGCGCGAACAGGCGCAGCGCATCAACTGGATGTCGCCTTTCTCGACTGTCCGCGACGTCGATTTCACCTTGGGAAACGTCAAGATAAACTGGTTCGCCGATGGCACCCTGAATGTCAGCGCCAATTGTATCGACCGGCACCTCGAAACACGGGGTGACCAGACGGCGATCATCTGGGAACCCGATAACCCTGATGAGACTGCGCAGCATATCACCTATAAGCAATTGCATACCCAGACATGCAAGATGGCCAATATTCTGCGGGATTTGGGCGTAGGTAAGGGCGATCGTGTCATCATCTATATGCCGATGATTCCCGAAGCAGCATATGCGATGCTGGCCTGCGCACGCATAGGGGCGATCCATTCGATCGTGTTCGCCGGGTTTTCACCAGATGCGCTGTCGGCCCGGGTCAAGGGATCTGATGCCAAGGTAGTCATAACAGCTGACTTCGCCCCACGCGGCGGCAAGGCAACCCCATTAAAGGCGAATGCGGATAAGGCGCTGGCGTCATGTGATGCGTCGGTTAAATGTCTGGTGGTGCGCCGCACCGGCGGGGACGTGGCTTGGAATGAAGCCCGCGACGTAGACTATACGGCCCTGTCCGAGACAGCCGACCCCACCTGTGCCCCCGAGCCGATGAACGCCGAGGATCCGTTGTTTATCCTGTATACCTCAGGATCCACCGGGCAACCGAAGGGCGTTGTGCATAGCTCTGGCGGGTATCTGGTCTATGCGGCGCTGACCCATGAGGTGACGTTCGATTACCATGACGGTGACATATATTGGTGCACCGCCGACGTGGGCTGGGTTACGGGACACAGCTATATCGTCTATGGCCCGCTTGCCAATGGTGCTACAACATTGATGTTCGAAGGCGTGCCAACCTATCCCGATGCCAGCCGATTTTGGCAGATTTGCGAAAAGCACAAGGTGAACCAGTTTTACACCGCGCCCACTGCGATCCGGGCATTGATGGGGAAAGGTCGGTCGTTTGTGGATGGGTGCGATTTGAGCAGCCTCAAGCTGCTTGGCACAGTGGGGGAACCAATCAACCCTGAAGCTTGGAACTGGTACAACGAAGTAGTCGGGAAAGGTACCTGCCCTATCGTAGATACCTGGTGGCAAACTGAAACGGGCGGCCATCTGATGACCCCGCTTCCCGGTGCCCACGCGACCAAGCCCGGTGCCGCCATGAAACCGTTCTTCGGGATCAAGCCGGTCGTGCTGGAACCCACGACAGGTGAAGTGATAAACGGCAATGGCGTCGAAGGTGTTCTGTGCATCGCCGATAGCTGGCCCGGTCAGATGCGTACTGTCTGGGGCGACCATGAACGCTTTGAACAGACATATTTCAGTGATTACAAAGGCTATTATTTCACCGGCGACGGGTGTCGCCGCGATGAGGACGGCGATTACTGGATCACCGGGCGCGTCGATGACGTTATCAACGTTTCGGGGCACCGCATGGGAACCGCCGAGGTCGAAAGCGCCCTAGTTGCCCATCCAAAGGTTGCCGAGGCGGCGGTGGTCGGGTTTCCTCATGATATCAAGGGACAAGGTATCTATTGTTACGTGTCCTTGATGAGTGGTGAAACGCCATCTGAGGAACTGAGCCGCGAGCTGCGGAACTGGGTGCGAAACGAAATCGGTCCTATCGCGTCACCGGACCTGATCCAGTGGGCACCTGGCCTACCGAAAACTCGCTCTGGTAAGATCATGCGGCGCATCTTGCGAAAGATCGCTGAAAATGACTTCGGCTCCCTTGGTGATACATCTACCCTTGCAGAACCAGAGGTGGTGGACGAGCTGATAGCCAATCGTATGAACCGCTAAGCCGCAAGATTACCCTCGGCCAACCAACAAAAAGGGGCATCCACGCGGATGCCCCTTTTCCAGATGCTTTAGCTAAAGAAATGCAGCGCCTTAGTTGGGGATACGTTGCAGGGTGATCTCACCGACACCGATAGCAAAGTTCAATCCATTCTGAGTATTAAGGCTGATCGGCTGCAGTGCCAGCGTATCTTCGGAGCCGCCGACCATAACGTTTGCACCCAGGCCAATACCTACGGTTGCTTCTGCCGATACGCCTTGATAGCTACCGTTCAAACCACCTTCATAATACTCTGCTTCGGTTGGGGCTAATACCAGCCACGACATCTGGCCATTCTGCGTCTTGCCGATGTCGATGCCGTAACGTTTGATATCGCCGATATATGTCTCGTCCGCGAGACCCTCTTGAATTGGGTTGAACGTACAATTGAGTTCACGAGTGGAACCAAAGATAAAACCCGTGCCATCACCAACATCGCAGCTAAGCGAGCCGATTTCGGTATGGTCGACTGTTTCGCCATCCTGTTGTGCAAAGGCCGAGGTAGATAGTGCTGCACCGGTGACGATTGCAGCTATGGTGAGTTTTACAGGCATAAAGCGATTGATGTTCAAGGTCATATTCAATTCCTTCCAGCGGAAAGTTCCGCATGTAAATAGTATGAGCGTCGGCATTCGGGTGCCTACTGGCGGATGCTGGAACCTCACGTTCCAGCCCCCTTCTCCGACAGGCGATTGCCATGTGTGACAGGCTCGCCCCTCAGTACGAGAATAACCCCGGGCTATGCGTTAGGTTCCAGCAAAGGCTCCGATGTATTGTCGGCGGCGAGGTTTTGCCGTCTGGACAAATGAATGCCCCCGTGGCACCGCTGCGCGATGAATGATCCTATGCAACCTTTCATCCCGCTTCCCGACGCAACTGTCGAATTGCGCCGCGCATTTGGCCGGTTTGGCACGGGAGTGACCGTGATTACCGTCCAAACCCCACTTGGACCTCTTGGAATGACCGCGAATTCGTTTTCGTCTGTGTCATTGGATCCGCCACTGATCCTGTGGTCGCCGGCGCTCAGTTCAAAACGTCACGACGCATTTACGCAAGCCGCGCATTTCGCAGTGCACATATTGGGCGCCGATCAAAAGGATCTGGCAGATAGTTTTGCCATTTCCGGTAATGCCTTTGACCAGCTAAACTGGTCCGCAGGGCCTAATGGGGCACCGACCCTAGCAGGCTGCCTTGCGACGTTTCATTGCGAAACCTTTGCGATACATCCGGCAGGGGACCATTCCGTCATCTTGGGGCAAGTTCAGTATGCGGCTTTCCACCCCGACGAAAACGCGCCAGCACTGTTGTTCGAGCAAGGGCGTTTTGGAAAATTCACCCCATCTGATTAACTGCCCTAGTAGTCTTTTTGGAAGAACAAGCCTATCCCGGTATCGCCGTCTGACCCGACCGTGCCTTTTGCCCGCAGGCTTTTGGTAAGATCGAGATTGATCGACACATCCGCCGTTCCATCAGAAGCGGCAGTAACGTCG
>DRFG01000226.1 GCA_011050655.1 Roseobacter sp. | reverse complement strand
TCTGCGCAAAGCAGCACCGCGCGAAAGGGATTGTGTGCGTTCCACAGCTGCATGTTGGTGCTGTCGGTGGCGTAACGGATGTTGAGCGGGTCAAACATCAGCAGCCCGGCATAGCCACGATCGACGATGTGTTGTGTCAGCCGCCTGTGTCGATAGCTGCGCATATCAACCAGATTGGGGAGCGTAATATCTGCCGCCTCCCACTCGCACATAGCAAGTTGGGTAGGCCCGATTTCTATTCGGTTTTGATCGTTCGGAGAGCCGTCACCAAGAGTTGTTCCGCGTGTGGGATCGATTTTGCGTGTGTCGCAATGGTGCCGGTCCATGGCTGGTCTCCTCTATCGCGGTCAGCCTCGCGCGGTTTCTGTGGGCTAAGTTGCCGTTTTGCGACCTGAAATGGCGCAATAGAAGCGATTATGATTGGAAACGACGTTTCCGCTGGAAGTCTGGACAAAGCAAAGATGAGCAGGACGAACTTGAAATCTGCAACGGAACAGCCGGAATGGCAACCAACCCAAATTTGGCGTCATGATCCTGACAGGATCCAAACTTTGGCGTTAACACTGATCCTGACGGTTTTGGCATATCTGACTGTCGCGATCGGGGTCGGCGTGGCGTTGGGCTTGGCTTTACGGCCACAGCGCCGCAATATTCCGGCGTCCGAGAGCTCCGAACCCGAACAATAACACAGTCTTGTGGCATGGATGCACTCTCGGCTGATGTTGATTTCGACCTGTTCATCCAGCTTGCAACAATGCTGTTCTAAACCCTTCTGGTGAAACGGGTGAAAATCCCTTAACCGAAGGTGCAACCAAGGAGGCTGGACCTATGCAAAAAACTCCCCTGTCCGAGCGCCCCAACTGGCGCGATCATGCGCGCGACGTCGGCTTCACTTTTGCGGATATGCATGGCGAACCTTATTGGGACGAGACGTCGGCATATGCCTTCACGCTCGACCAGATCGAGGCGGACATCGAAGATCCGGCCACCGAACTGCATGCGATGTGCCGCGAAGCGGTCGCGCAGATTATCGCCAGCGAACAGCTGATGGAGCGGTTGGCGATCCCCGAAGAACACCGCGATCTGGTGGCGGAAAGCTGGCGCAATGAGGATCCGGAAATCTATGGCCGGTTCGACTTTTCCTATAACGGGGAGGGGCCTGCGAAGCTGTTGGAATATAACGCCGATACACCGACGTCGCTGTATGAAAGCGCGGCTTTCCAGTGGCAGTGGCTAGAGGATCAATTGGCCGCAGGCGTGCTGCCTGAAGGGACGGACCAGTTTAACGGCATTCATGAGGCGCTCGTCGCGCGGTTTGCCGAGGTGTTCGAGGCGGATAGTGATCTGCATTTTACCGCCGTGGCTGGCAATCCAGAAGACTACGGCACCGTCGAAGCCATGGGGTGGGCGGCGCGTGAGGCCGGTCTGGGGGCGCATTATTGTGACCTAGATAAAATCGCACTGAGCGAGGACGGGCAGTTTTTGGACGATGAAGATCGCCGGATTGCGGTGCTTTTCAAGCTCTACCCTTGGGAAGATTTGCTGCGCGATGAGTATGGCGCGCATATCGCCGGATCAGGCTGCCTGTTTCTGGAGCCGGCGTGGAAGGCAGTACTTTCAAACAAAGGGCTTTTGCCGGTTTTGTGGCAGATGTTTGAGGGCCATCCAAACCTGTTGCCGGCGTTTTTTGAACAGGACATTGCCGGGGCGATGTCGGGACAGGACAGCGCAGCGCCCGATTGCGTGGCGGCGTTTGATCGGGCGCAGGCCCAGCTTGCCACGGGCCACGTGCGCAAGCCGATTCTGTCACGCGAAGGCGCGTCGGTCTTGATCTACAAGGCTGGCGAGATCATCGAGCAATCGACCAACACCGACTACGCCGAGCATCCGCGCATCATCCAAGCCTACGCACCGTTGCCTAAGTTCGATGGCTTCCGCCCTGTGGTCGGTGCTTGGATCGTCGGCCAGACCTGCGCGGGCATTGGCATGCGCGAAGACCGGTCGCGGATTACCCAAGATCTGTCGCGGTTCAAACCGCACTATATTACCGCGTGAAATGCATTACATATGACGCTGGCTGAACAAGAAAGTACCTAAACCATGACCAAACGCTCAAAACGGGTTGCCATCGCCATTGTCGGGGCCGCCGCCTTTACGCTCGCGGGCTGCCGTCACGAACAGGTGGATGCCGCAGCCTTCCCCGATCTGCAAAGCTGCACAGACGCTGCATCGCAGGGGGGCGCGTTTACGGCGGAGCAATGTGAGACTTCGTTTGCCGCCGCCGAGACATTGCATGTGGAGGCCGCGCCGCGCTATGACAGCTTGCAGGTTTGCGAAGAGCAGCACGGCCAAGGTGCGTGTGGCTCCGAAGCGACGGCAACACAGAACGGGTCTGGCAGTATCTTTATGCCGCTTCTGGCAGGGTATCTTATCGGAAATATGCTGGGCGGGCGGCAGGGGATGTCTGCGGGGCAACCGCTTTATAAAACCTCGGACGGGAAATTTACCAATGCGGCACGTTCCAGCACGTTTTCCACGAACAAAGGTGCGGCAAAACTAAGTACGTCGCAATTCACCCGTCCGACCTCGACCATCGGGAAAAAACCGATGACCAGCGCGACAGCACGTTCGCGCGGCGGGTTTGGCAAGGTGGGCGGCAGAACGGGTTTCGGCGGGTAGCCGATGCGGTGATCAGTGCCTAGAGCGACGATTTTGCCCCTGTGCTGCTTCGATATGAAACAGCCGATTAGCCAGTGTAAAGAAGGTGAGCAGGACCAGAACAACCAGATTGCGCCAGTTCTTGCCTGCAATTATCTATCGCAGGATTACCCTGCCCAGCAGGAGCGGTTACAGCAGATCCACAGCTTCGGCCAAGCCAAAGGGCAACAGGGCTGAAACCATAATCAAGGCGCGCCCCGCACCCCAAACCGTGCCGCCAGATGCCATCCTACGACCGGCAACCGCCCCGTCCAGCTTGGCACCGCCGTCAGAACAAAACCTGCAATGACCGCCCCCAGATAGCTGAACAAAAATTCATGTGCGTGCCAGGAGATCGGATCAAGACGGGTGGGCAGCGACAACAGACCGAAAGATCCAAAGGATCATCGCTGTGGTGCCCCATACAGCGCCGAAAAGAAAGAAAGGGCGAAAGCCATACGAGAACGGGGCCGGACCGGTCCACGAACGCATTTGTTCTGATAGTGTCATGGCCGCTTCGCAGTGTTGACCCGCGCCGTTTTCAGAACGTTCCCGGCCGCGTCGCAGGTGAACCGCACTTTGGTCTGGTCGTGCCAAAATGTCAGTCTGTGCTTGCCTGCGTCCTCTCCAACACCCGTCTCAAACCGGCTGGTAATGTCTCCGGCGCGCATGA
>DRFG01000225.1 GCA_011050655.1 Roseobacter sp. | reverse complement strand
CCTATGATGGACGATCTCAACATAGTTGAAGAAGATGCGCGTTGGTCTACCCTTGATCTTGCTGCCTTGTGCCAGCAGGCGGTTACTACGACGCTAAAGCATCTCGACGTCGATCCATCCGCTGCCGAGGTGTCGATTCTTGCGTGTGATGATGCCCGCATTTCTGCTTTGAATGCTGATTATCGTGGCAAACCTACACCCACCAATGTTCTGAGCTGGCCAGCCCAAGAACGGGGTGCCCCGGTCGACGGCGGTAATCCGCTTCCGGTTGAACCTGATTTTGACGATGTCTTGGAATTGGGTGATATCGCTATCGCTTATGATACCTGTTCGACCGAAGCCCATGCTATGGGCAAACCTATGGCCGATCATGTTACGCATCTACTTGTCCATGGCGTTCTTCACTTGCTGGGTTATGACCACGGACGCGACGCGGATGCCGTATTAATGGAGCGGATCGAAGTAGAAGTACTTGGCAAAATGGGTTTGGATGACCCATATAAGGATGACGCAGGGCCATTTCCTGCATTAACACATGAAGACAGGACCTGATGGGCGATACAGACGGATCATCTGAGGCGGCGCACAGCGCGCAGTCCGAAGACACATTAATAGCGGTTGAAACTGAAGAAGTAGAGGACGCCCCCAAATCGGGCGGGTTTTTTTCTCGGATGATGGGGGCGCTCAGTACCTCTGATGCCCTGGACGACGAAGAGACCACTGCCATGCAGGCCGACCGGTTGTCTGCGCGTGGCATGATGAACTTGCGTCGTATGCGCGTGGACGACGTTGCCGTTCCAAAGGCGGACATCACGGCTGTCCCCATCACGACCAGCCTTGACGAATTGGTGAGTGTCTTCAAGGAAAGCGGTTTGACCCGCTTGCCGGTCTATGATGGCACGCTCGACACCCCCGTAGGCATGGCGCATCTCAAGGATCTGGCCCTGACCCACGGTTTCAACGGCAAGAACGAAGAGTTCGACTTGGCCGCAATGCTGCGCCCGCTGGTTTACGTGCCACCTTCAATGACGATCGGGGTTCTGTTGACCAAGATGCAGGCCGAGCGACGTCACATGGCGCTGGTCATTGATGAATATGGCGGTGTCGACGGGTTGGTTACCATTGAAGATCTGATCGAACAGGTCATCGGTGAAATCGAAGACGAACACGACGTCGACGAAGGCAAATACTGGACTGTGGAGAAACCAGGTTGTTATCTCGCGCTTGCCAAAACCCCCCTTGATGATTTCGAAACCGAAATCGGTCATTCCCTCACAGACCATGACGATGTGGACGAAGAGGAAATCGACACGCTTGGGGGACTGGTCTTCATGCTTTCGGGACGCGTTCCCGCGCGCGGTGAAGTCGTCGTCCACCCTGATGGGCCGGAGTTCGAGGTGATCGACGCCGACCCCCGCCGGATCAAACGCCTGCGGGTGCGGATGCCAGGCGGATCATGAAGCCAACTGTCAGGCGTACGTGGCTACGGTTTGCCGGTGCCGTTGGTGCGGGTGTTGTCGCGGCCTTCGGCCAAGCCCCCTATGATCTGCCAATTATCATGTTCCTAAGCGCTGTCGCGCTAGTGTTCCTTTTTCGGTACAGTCCAAGACCCTTGCAAGCTGCCGCCGTCGGCTGGGGCTTCGCATTGGGTTATTTCATGCATGGTTGGACTTGGCTGCTATCGCCATTCATGGTCGATGCCGAGCGTTATGCGTGGATGGCCCCATTCGCCCTGGTTCTGCTGTGCGGTGGGCTTGCTCTTTTCTGGGGGCTGGCGTTTGGTGTGGCGCGCTGGCTTTCGCCCCGATCTTGGCCGTTGATTATTTTACTGCCGGCCGGTGAATTGCTGCGCGGCTATCTTTTTACAGGCTTTCCTTGGGGCATGTTCAGTCAGGGCCTTGTGAACCTCTGGCCCGGTCAAGGGCTGGCTGTGATCGGGCCATATGGCATGACCCTGTTGTTTGTCGGCCTTGCCGTTGCCTGTGCGCGTCCAGCAAGTGGTGGGTTGTTGCGTCGCGTCGGGATGTATGCCTTGTGGGGTGTCGCAGCCTTGCTGCTGATCTTGCCGTTCAATAGGTCTGGGGCCGCTTTGACTGATTTCACCATTCGGATGGTGCAACCCAACGCCGCACAAAAAGACAAATGGGACCCCGCGAAAATTCCCGAATTTTTTGATCGCCAACTCGCTCTCACCAGCGCTCCACCCGCGCCGGGCAGCCCGGAACCGGATCTGATACTTTGGTCGGAAACTGCCATCGCCTGGCCGCTGGATCTGGCACAGGGGGCACTTGATTACATCAGCGCTGCCGCCGACGGCAAGCCCGTGGTGCTGGGGGTGCAGCGTCGTACTGAGACCCAGTTCTATAACTCTGCGGTCCTTCTAGGGCCTTCGGCGAATGTAACGCAGACCTATGACAAGCATCATCTAGTCCCCTTTGGCGAATACGTTCCCTTTGCCGACGTGATGAACCGTTGGGGAATCCGCGGTATTGCGTCGCAGTTCAATTCAGGTTTTTCTGCCGGTCCGGGCGCAGAGCTTATGGATCTGGGGCCTTTGGGACAGGCCTTACCGCTGATCTGTTACGAAGCGGTGTTCGCCCGCGACGTCAACGCTGCCCCCAAGCGGCCCGCGTTTTTGATGCAACTGACCAATGACGCGTGGTTCGGTAAAGGGCAGGGGCCGTTGCAACACCTTGCGCAGGCGCGGATGCGCGCAATTGAACAGGGTTTGCCGATGGCGCGTGTCGCCAATACCGGCGTGTCGGCGATGATCGACCCTTGGGGGCAGGTCACGGCAAGCCTGGCATTAAACCAAGCTGGTTTCCTTGATGCGCGTCTGCCCGCACCCCGCGCGGCAACGATCTATAGCCGGTTGGGGGAATGGCCATTTCTTGCAATTTTATTCGCGGGTTTCAGTGCACTGGTCGTCGTCCGATCACGAGAGTCGGCGAAAGTTAAAGTTTGACCCGCCTGCTTGTCAAAGTTAAGCCCTATTTATCGGCCACAACGGCTTCCTGACGTGGCTATGAAACCTATTGGAGCACTAAATGTCCCGCATGAATTATACCTTCACCTCGGAATCCGTTTCCGAGGGCCACCCGGACAAGGTCTGCGACCGGATCTCTGACGCCGTTCTAGATGCCTTTCTGACGCAAGAACCCGAAGCGCGGGTCGCCGCGGAAACCTTTGCCACGACCAACCGTGTGGTCATTGGCGGCGAAGTCGGCCTATCGGATAAAAACAAGCTAAGCGAATATATGGGCAAGATCGAAAGTATCGCCCGCGCCTGCATCAAAGACATCGGATATGAGCAGGATAAATTTCACCACGCGACCTGTGAAATCACCAATTTGCTGCATGGGCAATCCGCCCATATTGCGCAGGGTGTCGATGCCTCGGGTGTGAAAGAGGAAGGTGCCGGTGATCAGGGGATCATGTTTGGTTTTGCCACCAAGGAAACACCTGAACTGATGCCGGCCCCGATCCACTATGCTCATGCGATCCTGCGCCGCTTGGCCGAGGTGCGCAAAAACGGTACGGAGCCGACCTTGCGCCCCGACGCGAAGAGCCAACTGTCGGTGCGGTATGAGGATGGCAAGCCGGTTGGTGTGTCGTCAATCGTACTGTCCACACAACATGCCCATGAAAACCAGACCAGCGCAGACATTCGCGATATCGTCGAACCCTATATTACCGAAGTCCTGCCCGAAGGCTGGATTACAAAAGATACGGAATGGTGGGTGAACCCGACAGGTACGTTTGTCATCGGCGGCCCTGATGGCGACGCGGGCCTTACCGGTCGCAAGATCATCGTCGACACTTACGGCGGCGCTGCCCCGCATGGCGGCGGTGCTTTCTCGGGTAAAGATCCGACAAAGGTTGACCGTTCAGCCGCTTATGTTGCCCGTTATCTGGCCAAGAATGTCGTTGCTGCGGGGTTGGCGGAAAAATGCACGATCCAGTTGAGCTATGCGATTGGTGTGTCGAAACCGTTGTCGATCTATTGTGACACGTTCGGCGGCGATGCCGATGTCGCGGATGCCGCGATTGAAAAGGCGATTGGCCAGATCATCGACCTGACTCCACGCGGGATCCGGGAACACCTGCAATTGAACAAACCGATCTACGAACGCACAGCGGCCTATGGCCACTTTGGCCGCGCACCCGAAGCGGACGGCGGGTTTAGCTGGGAAAAGACCGATCTGGTTGATGCCCTGAAAGCAGCGCTTTAAGCTAAACAGCGTCCCGAGGGGTGGCCTTTGCCAAGGCCGCCCCTTTTCTGCCGCAGGGATTGAATGCCAGACCGTTGCGCCCACCGTTTACGCAGGCTAAAGGCAGCGCCATGACACATTCAGAACGCCCCCGCCGCAATTTTTATGGACGCCTCAAGGGTAAATCCCTCAAGCAAAGCCAGAAGGGATATATTGAGGAAGACCTTGATGCGCTTTCGCCTGGCCCGGTGGATTGGGAGGCCAATCCGTCACGCGATCCGCTGGATTTGCAACGCCTGTTCGCGGGCAAGTCTGTGTGGCTTGAAATCGGCTTTGGCGGTGGCGAACATATGGTCCATCAAGCAGCCCAGAACCCCGGTGTCGGGATCATCGGGTGCGAGCCTTACATCAACGGTGTGGCGATGCTGTTGGGCAAGATACGTCGCGCAGCCGTGGATAACGTGGCGATCCACCCCGGCGATGCGCGTGACATCTTTGATGTGCTGCCCCAAGGGTCGATTGACCGCGCCTTCCTGCTTTATCCGGACCCTTGGCCCAAAACCCGACATCACCGTCGCCGTTTCGTAACCCCAGAACATCTGGAGCCGTTGGCGAAAGTTCTGAAACCCGGCGCTATTTTCCGAGTGGCTACTGACATCGAAGATTACGTCCGTCAGACCCTAGAGCAAGTACCGCGCCATGGGTTCGAATGGTTGGCCGAACGCCCCGAGGACTGGAAGGAACCGTGGGACGACTGGATTTCGACGCGTTACGAGCAAAAGGCTCTGCGCGAGGGGCGAGTGCCGCATTATCTGACATTCAGGAAGCTGTAACCGGTTCGCGGCTCTCTCCATTTGCGCCGCGAAAGCAGTCACCGTTGACTGGTCGTCGCCTTAGCTTGGTCAGTTGTCCATGAGATTGCGAAGACTTGCGTCGACGTGACGATGGACTGCACCTGTGTGCTGGTTTATGACAGCGTTCAAATTTCACCTTAGGGGTTTTTCATGTCCAGCCACACCACACCCGTTCCGATGATGTCTTCTGCTTGCGGTCCGTTAGCAGGCGTGGCCGAGGTGCCGGGCGACAAGTCTATTTCGCATCGCTCGTTGATTTTGGGTGCCATGTGCATTGGCGAAACAACAATCAGCGGTTTGCTGGAAGGTGACGACGTACTGGATACCGCTAAGGCGATGCGGGCTTTCGGGGCTGAGGTCAGCAATTTGGGCGGCGGCAACTGGTCGGTACATGGGGTCGGGGTCGGAGGCTTCGCCGAGCCTGACGGCGTGATTGACTGCGGAAACTCCGGCACAGGTGTGCGGCTGATTATGGGGTCCATGGCAACCTGTCCGATCACCGCCACCTTTACCGGTGACGCGAGCTTGAACGGGCGGCCCATGGCACGGGTAACTGATCCTTTAGCGTTGTTTGGCGCGCAATCGGTTGGGCGCAAAGGCGGACGCCTGCCGATGACTATCGTAGGTGCGGTTGATCCCGTGCCGGCGCACTATATCGTGCCAGTGCCCTCTGCTCAAGTAAAGTCGGCGGTGCTGTTAGCCGGGCTTAACGCGCCCGGTAAAACCGTGGTGATAGAGGCCGAAGCCACGCGTGACCATACGGAACGAATGCTGGCGGGGTTTGGCGCTGAGATCACTGTGGAAGACACGGAAGAAGGTCGGATGATTACCTTGACCGGTCAGCCAGAATTGCGCGCACAGCATGTGGAGGTGCCGCGCGATCCGTCTTCGGCGGCGTTTCCGGTCTGTGCTGCGTTGATCGTGCCGGGATCAGACGTATTGGTGCCCGGTATAGGGCTTAACCCAACGCGGGCAGGGTTGTTTACCACGTTGCGCGAAATGGGGGCTGACCTGACGTATGAAAATGAACGGATCGAAGGCGGGGAACCCGTGGCGGATCTGCGGGCAAAATTCTCGCCGCAGATGAAAGGCATCGACGTGCCGCCGACCCGCGCCGCGTCAATGATCGACGAATATCCGGTCTTGTCAGTTATCGCGGCCTTTGCCGAGGGTCAGACGATGATGCGGGGCGTAAAAGAGCTCCGGGTTAAAGAAAGCGACCGGATTGATGCGATGGCCAAGGGGTTGCGTGCCAATGGTATCGAAGTGGATGAAGGTCCCGACTGGTGGGCCGTAAATGGATTGGGACATGGCAACGTACCGGGCGGCGCGACCTGCGCCAGCCAGCTTGATCACCGCATTGCCATGTCGTTTATGATTTTGGGTATGGCATCGAATGCGCCGGTCGGCGTCGATGACGGGTCACCGATTACCACGTCCTTCCCGATATTCGAGTCATTGATGGAACAGCTCGGGGCTAAAGTTATAAAAGGAGTTCTGTGATGTTGGGATTTACCGTAGCGATTGACGGCCCCGCAGCCGCAGGCAAAGGCACAGTAGGGCGCGCCGTGGCTGCACACTTTGGCTTTGCGCATCTGGATACGGGGTTATTATATCGCGCAGTGGGGGCAAAAGTGCTGAACGGCATTACCGCCGAGGAAGCCGCCGTGACCCTGGAAGCGCAGGATCTGGAGAGTGACCAGTTGCGCAGCAGTGCCGTTGCCGAAGCGGCAAGCCGCGCCGCCGCCATCCCCGCTGTGCGCAGTGCTTTGGTCGATTTCCAACGCAGCTTTGCGATGCGGGCCGGTGGTGCTGTGCTGGACGGGCGCGATATCGGCACGGTGATATGCCCCGATGCCCAGGTTAAGCTGTTTATCACTGCCACCCCCGAAGTACGTGCTGCCCGGCGTTTTGCCGAGCTGAGCCTTGTGGATCCGACAGTCACCTTGGAAGGGGTTCTGGCAGATGTGCAGGCCCGTGACGCGCGTGACAGCAGCCGGGCGGAAGCGCCCTTGAAACCAGCCGATGACGCCGAATTAATGGATACGTCCACAATGGATATAGAGGCTGCCGTGGCCCGTGCAATTGCATTGGTAAACGCACGGCGTTGTGAATAGGTTTATGTTTTAGCCCAATGCGTCTATGGGCTTTTACAGCGCTTGCTGTACACGAATATGATAATCACGTTTGGAAGAAAAACCGTTGGGGATCGGGAACATGCAGGGACCATGCGGCGTTAGGGTTTGACGTGTGCGGGCAAATTGGTTCGCACCATCAGTCTCAAATGGAAAGGCAATTTACCATGAAAACCGCGCAAGAATATCTCGACGACGCGAATGCTGTGGTCCCGAAAATGGACGTAAAAGATGCAATAACCAAGCATGCCGATGGAGATGGCATTTTCATCGACGTGCGCGATTCTGCTGCTATCGCTGAAACCGGCACGATCAAGGGCGCGCACCGGGTTCCGCGGGGGATGATTGAGTTTCGTGCCGACCCCAAGGTCGAGGCATTGTACGATCCGCTCTTCCAAAAGGATGCCAAAATCTATTTGATTTGCGGCGCAGGAGGGCAGGCTGCACTATCTGGCAAGACACTGCATGACATGGGATATACCAATGTAACGAACATTGGTGGTTTCCCAGGTTGGAAAGACGCAGGCGGCCCAACCGAAGCGTAATTTCAGAACTACCCTCAAAAAGCCACACGTTTAGGCTTTGTGAGGGGCGTCAGATCAGGCCTGTCGGGCGCGAGCTGAAGGCGCATTCCACCGACAAATCTGATTGTGCTTGCGCTTGCCACGCGTCTTATTTTCCTTTATATGCGCGAATGTCTAAGGGGCGGCTACAGCTTCGGATGCGATATATCAGGCAGGGTCGGTTTTATCCGGCCCTCTTTGCTTTTTGTGCCGAATACCATCACGGACGACACTTTCAACCATAGACCGGCGGAGACAACCGCGCGGCCAGAAACCAAATGCTAAAGGAAATGTGAAGCTACATGGCTCAAACTAACTCAATGGAAGACTTCGAAGCACTTTTGGAAGAAAGCTTTGAAATGGACACGCCCGAAGAGGGCTCTGTTGTCAAAGGCAAGGTAATCGCGATTGAAGCGGGCCAAGCCATTATCGACGTCGGCTATAAAATGGAAGGCCGCGTTGAACTCAAAGAATTTGCCGAACCAGGCGAAGCCCCAAAAGTCGAAGTCGGCGACGTAGTAGAAGTATTCCTACGTCAGGTCGAAAACTCTCGTGGGGAAGCTGTTATCTCTCGCGAGATGGCGCGCCGCGAAGAAGCTTGGGATCGTCTTGAGAAAGCCTATGCAGCTGAAGAGCGCGTCGAAGGCGCAATCTTTGGTCGTGTTAAAGGTGGCTTTACTGTTGATCTGGGCGGCGCGGTTGCGTTCTTGCCAGGTTCACAAGTTGATGTGCGCCCCGTGCGCGATGCTGGCCCATTGATGGGTCTGAAGCAGCCATTCCAGGTTCTGAAAATGGACCGTCGTCGTGGTAACATCGTTGTATCGCGTCGTGCGATCCTTGAAGAATCACGTGCTGAACAGCGTGCCGAAGTTATCGGCAACCTGACCGAAGGTCAGGAAGTTGACGGCGTGGTCAAGAACATCACCGAATACGGTGCGTTCGTTGATCTGGGCGGCGTTGACGGCTTGCTGCACGTCACAGACATGGCATGGCGCCGTGTGAACCACCCTTCCGAGATCCTGACAATTGGCGAGACCATCAAGGTTCAAGTCATCAAGATCAACAAAGAGACACATCGTATCTCCTTGGGCATGAAGCAGTTGCAAGAAGACCCATGGGATCTGGTTGCCGCCAAGTACCCGCTGGAATCCTCGCACACTGGCCGCGTGACCAACATCACGGATTACGGCGCATTTGTTGAACTTGAGCCTGGCGTTGAAGGTCTGGTCCACGTTTCCGAAATGTCCTGGACAAAGAAGAACGTACACCCCGGCAAGATCGTTTCCACCAGCCAGGAAGTCGAAGTCATGGTGTTGGAAATCGACGGTGCCAAGCGTCGCGTTTCATTGGGTCTCAAGCAGACTCAGCGTAACCCATGGGAAGTGTTTGCAGAAACACATCCTGAAGGCACGGAAGTCGAAGGTGAAGTCAAGAACATCACCGAATTCGGTCTGTTCGTCGGCCTGCCAGGCGACATTGACGGCATGGTTCACCTGTCCGACCTGTCATGGGACGAACGTGGTGAAGACGCGATCCAAAACTACCGCAAAGGCGACATGGTCGGCGCGGTTGTATCCGAAGTCGACGTTGAGAAAGAGCGTATCTCGCTGTCGATCAAAGGTGTCGGTGGCGATAAGTTCGCAGAAGCAGTGGGCGGTGTTAAGCGCGGCTCCGTTGTGACTGTGACTGTCACGTCCATCGAAGAAGGCGGTATCGAAGTTGATTATGAGGGCATGAAGGCCTTTATCCGTCGCTCTGATCTGTCCCGTGATCGTGCCGAACAACGCCCCGAGCGTTTCTCGGTAGGTGATAAGGTTGACGTTCGTATCACCAACGTCGATGCAAAAGCGCATCGTCTTGGCGTGTCGATCAAAGCTCGTGAAATCGCCGAAGAGAAAGAAGCAGTCGAACAGTATGGCTCGTCTGACTCTGGCGCATCTTTGGGTGATATCCTTGGTGCCGCTTTGAAGGGCGATGAATAAGCACTAGCGCTTATTGCATTGGAATTGGGCCTCGCAGCGATAGCTGCGGGGCTTTTTTGTGCGAATCGCAATGGGGTGGGAGTGGAAGCAATTCCGCGCCGCAGTGCAGAAAGCAGCGAGCGATAACATGAATCTTTAAAAAACGACAGAATAACAGCAACTTCCCGCCATGAAAAAGGTAGATTAGAAATATGCATGCCTTCACGAACGCGTGGGATTTGCTATAGTCCACCGAATAAAATCATGAGAGATTGCATCTCGGGGGGACGTTAAATGATCCGATCTGAATTGATCCAGAAGATTGCCGATGACAATCCACATCTCTATCAGCGCGACGTTGAACGGATTGTGAATACCATCTTTGAAGAGATAACTGGCGCAATGGCCCAAGGCGATCGGGTGGAGCTACGCGGGTTCGGTGCTTTCTCTGTCAAAAAACGTGACTCGCGCGTGGGACGGAACCCTCGTACTGGTGAAACGGTTAATGTAGAAGAGAAACACGTGCCATTCTTCAAAACCGGCAAGTTGCTTCGAGATCGTTTAAACGGGAATACCTAATGCGTTACGTTCGCTACCTCTGCATCGCAGTTTTTGCCATTGCGCTTGTTGCTGTTGCCTTGGCCAACCGGTCCATGGTGGCGCTTAAGCTGCTGCCAACCGAGGTATCGGGCTGGTTTGCTCTGAACCCCGAAATTCAGGTGCCTTTGTTCATCGTCATCCTCGGCAGTATCATAGCCGGTTTGCTGGTAGGGTTCGTTTGGGAATGGGTGCGTGAATACGGCCAGCGTGCAGAAGCCGCACGTCAGGCGCGCGAAATGCGCCGGCTTGAACGCGAGGTCGCTCGCCTGAAGGTCGAGAAACACGAGGGGCAGGACGAGGTTCTGGCGCTCTTGGAGCAAGCAAGCTAAGACGTCACCGGACCGCAGCGGTCCGAGGAAGAACCGATGGCCCAAGATTTGCATGTAAAGTTTTGCGGATTGCAGAGCGCGGATGATGTATCGGCCGCGGCTTCAGCAGGTGCCCGCTATGTCGGGTTTGTATTCTTTGAAAAATCGCCGCGCAATTTGTCGCTGCAACGGGCGGCTTCTTTGGCGCTTGAGGTGCCTTTGGGGCTTTGCAAGGTTGCTTTGACAGTCAATGCTGATGACGCATTTCTGGACGCTCTGACCAACGTTGTGGCTGTTGACATGTTACAGTTGCACGGAAGCGAAACGCCTGCACGCGTGACCGAGATTAAGCAGCGTTATGGCCTGCCAGTGATGAAGGCTGTCGGGATCGCGCAGGCCGAAGATCTGCCGCAGCTTGATGCGTATATGAATGTCACCGATCAGATATTGGTGGATGCAAAACCGCCGAAAGGATCGGCCTTACCGGGTGGCAACGGGCTGGCGTTTGACTGGCGTTTGCTCGCAGGGCGAAGCTGGCCCAAACCGTGGATGCTGGCGGGTGGATTGACCCCTGAAAACGTCGCCGAAGCGGCGCGGATGACAGGGGCACGACAGGTCGACGTATCGTCAGGCGTTGAGAGGAGCCCAGGCGTCAAAGACGCGGGCTTAATCGCGGCCTTTGGGAAGGCCGCGAAAATTTAGGTCTAGAAACGATCAGAACTTGATCGGGTCTTGTTTGGCCAATGCGTCGAACCTCATCAAGGATGCAATAAGGGCGGGCATTTGGTCGAGATAGATCATGTTCGGCCCGTCTGAAGGCGCATTATCGGGGTCTTCGTGGGTTTCGATGAACACCGCTCCTACGCCGATGGCGACTGCGGCGCGCGCCATCACCGGTGCAAATTCGCGCTGGCCCCCGCTTGATCCACCTTGCCCACCGGGTTGTTGCACGGAATGGGTGGCATCCATCACTACTGGGTATCCGGTTTTAGCCATTTGCGG
>DRFG01000224.1 GCA_011050655.1 Roseobacter sp. | reverse complement strand
GCGAAACGCGCGTGCGGTATTGTGTTGATTTTCACGCGGAAGTGAGCCGGGTCAGTTCTCAGTGACGATCAACAACTTAGAGACGATATCAGTATCCGTCCGGTGTGACTGCCCTGCCTACGTGATGGAGTGGGTGATAGTGTCCACCATCGGTAGTGGACATCTTGAGGTTGGTTATGGCGGGAAAGAGGGGCTTGAAGAAGCGGGTCTGGTCGGATGACGAGAAGCGCACGATTTGCGCGCAGACGCTGACAGAGGGCGTTTCCGTTGCACAGGTTGCGCGACGCTATTCCATGAACGCGAACCTGATTTTCAAGTGGCTGAAAGACCCTCGATTTGCTCCTGTAGAGGGCGGCGTATCTACCGCTGATGCCGTGGTTGAGAGCATTTTCCTCCCCATCGAGATTGATGCGCCACCGCTGGAAAGCGCCGATCCTGCGCGTGACATGAGAGATCCGCCTTGTTGCGTCAGCACGCAGCGCGTGGACATCACGCTGTCGGATGGACGCCATATTCTGGTGGAAGGCCCGACGGCGCTGTCTTCGGTCGTGGGCCTGATCCATGGGCTGACAGCATGATCCCGGTGCCGAGCAATACGCGCGTTTGGCTTGCCGCTGGCGTGACGGATATGCGGCGCGGATTCAACACACTCGCAGCGCAGACGGAGAAGGAACTCGCTGAGGATCCATATTCAGGGCATCTATTCGTCTTCCGTGGCCGTCGCGGGGATTTGTTGAAGATCATTTGGTGGGACACGCAAGGCGCATGCCTGTTCATGAAACGCCTTGAAAAGGGCCGGTTTGTCTGGCCCGCTGCCAAAGATGGAAAAGTGCATCTGACAGCGGCACAGCTTTCGATGCTGCTGGAAGGTATTGACTGGCGAACGCCGCAACGAACATGGCGGCCAACGCAGGCTGGATAACCCAATAAAACACGGATTTTTGCACATTTTCCGTTCCGCTTGAGGGGGTGAACGGGTATAAATAACCCATGCACGAGACCTTCAAATCCCTGCCCAAAGACCCTGCTGAACTGCGCGCAATCAGTGAGTTGATGGCGGCAGAGATCAAGTCGCAAGCTTATCAGATCGAGAAGCTGAAGAAGGAATTGGCAGGACATCGCAAGGCGCGGTTTGGCAGTAAATCCGAAGCTATGGACCAGCTGGCTTTCGATCTGCAGGAAGACATTGAGATTGCCGCCGCCGCTCAAAAGACTGCCCCGGCAGATGATGCGGATGAGACCACTCCAGCCAAGCGCAGCCACAATCGCGCACCGTTACCCGATCACCTTGAGCGCCAGGAAGAGATACTCTCGCCCGGCGACGTCTGCGGCGATTGCGGCGGCGCGCTCAAGCCGCTTGGCGAAGATGTCACCGAGGAGCTGGAATACGTCCCCGGTCATTTTGTCGTAAAACGCATCGTGCGCCCGCGCATGACCTGCACCTGCTGTGAGGCTTTTGCTCAGGCCGAACTGCCGTCGCGCCCAATCCCGCGCGGACGTCCGGGGCCAGGTTTGCTGGCGCATGTTCTGGTCGGGAAGTATTGCGATCACCTGCCGTTATATCGCCAGTCCGAGATCTATGCCCGTGACAAGGTTAACCTGCATCGCTCCACGCTGACGGGCTGGGTCGGACAGTCCACAGCTCTGATGGAACCTTTAGCCGCCCATATCGGTAAACTGGTGCGCGCGGGTCCTGCGTTGTTCGCGGATGATACCCCGGTCAAAATGCAAGCCAAAGGCCGCGCGCAAACTGCCCGGTTGTGGAGCTACGTTCGAGATGAACGCCCGTGGTGCGGTCAAGCGCCGTCTTGTGCGTGGTATCAGTTCAGCGTGGACCGCAAGGGCGAGCACCCTTCATCCCACCTCAAGGGGTATAAGGGCGTGATCCATGCCGATGGCTTCACGGGGTTTAACGCCCTGTTTGGAGACGGCAAAGCCCGCGAGCAGGCCTGCATGGTTCATGTGCGCCGCAAGTTCGTTGATATTTACGAAAGCGAAGGCTCCGCCATCGCTGAAGAAGCGATTAAGCGCATCGCAGCTCTCTACGGCGTGGAAAAAGAGGCCCGCTACAATCCGGCTGAAGAACGCGTGGCGCTGCGGCAAGAAAAGGCAAAGCCGGTCTTCGACGATCTCGAGGCCTGGCTCGCGCTGCAACTGCCCAAAATCTCCGGAAAATCAACACTGGCAGGGGTAATCCGCTACGCCCTTGGACGCATGCCAAAGGCGCGGGCATATCTCGAAGACGGGCAGCTCGAGCTGGACAACAATATCTGCGAGCGATCCATCAGACCGGTGACTCTGGGCCGCAAAAACTACCTGTTCATGGGCTCAAAAGGCGGCGGCGATGCTGCGGCCATCGCCTACACCCTCATTGAGACCTGCCGCATGAACAAGATCGATCCCGAAGCGTGGCTGACTTGGGTTCTCGCCCGCGTCGCTGACCACAAAATGACCCGCCTCGACGAACTCATGCCTTGGAACTGGACGCCCGAATAAGTCAACACCAGTCAGACCGGACGTGTGTGGACGCCCCCATGAATGCAAGCACTTTTTTGGCACGATCGGGCATGTGATCAGGTGCGGTCGTGTGTCCGGCCTCGAAGTTGCGGCCTTTCAAGCGCCGCGGGCCTGTATGGAGATATGCAGATCGGGTCCAGTTCGCTTACCCGCGCTCGATGGCGCGTCGTCCGGAATAATGGTTCTCCCGATCCGGTCTCTTGATCGTTTGCCCTTACGTTCCTCCGTCCTGCTCACATCCGCGGCAACACACCGGCGATTTTGACCTATGCGGTCGCCATCGCCGGATCTTTGTAATCTTCACCTTTGCGCATCAGCGCCCAAGCAGTTCGGGCCATGCGGTTGGCCAGCGCCACCGCGATCAGCATCTTCGGCTTACGCTCCAGCATCCGCGCGAGCCACGACCCCTCGGGCGCACCTTTCCGGGCAGCCCACCGAACCACCGCAACGGCCCCGATGATCAGTAGTCTTCGGATATCGCGCTGGCCCATCTTCGACGTCCGCCCGAGCCGCTCTTTGCCGCCGCTTGAATGCTGCCTCGGTGTGAGGCCGACCCATGCCGCAAAATCGCGCCCCTTCGAGAAGGTCTCCATAGGTGGCGCAAATGTGGTGATCGCCGCCGCGGTGATCGGGCCTACTCCCGGGATCGTTGCCAGCCGGCGCGCGGTGTCGTCGACGCTCGCACGTCGGCGCAGTTCAGCATCCAAATCCGCGACCTTCTCGCCCAAACCTGCGATCTGGTCCAAGAGCAGTCGCGCCAGATCCCGCACCGCCGCAGGCAGCGCGCCGTCGTCGCCGTCGATGACCGCGGCGAGACGTCCGACATGGGCGGGACCGGTCGGCGCGACGATGCCTTGTTCAGACAGATGAGCCCGCAGCGCGTTGATCGTCTGGGTGCGTTGTCGAACCAGTAGGTCGCGGGTGCGATAAACCATCGCCGCACCCTGCTGTTCTTCGCTCTTCACCGCGACGAACCGCATAGTTGGCCGAGACGCGGCCTCGGCAATCGCCTCCGCATCGGCCATGTCGTTCTTCTGGCGCTTCACAAACGGCTTCACGTAGGCCGGTGGGATCAGCCGGACTTCATGGCCAAGATCACCGATTACCCGGCCCCAGTGATGGGCGCTCGCGCAGGCCTCCATCGCGACCACACAAGACGGCTGCTGCGTTAGAAACTTCAACAGCTGCACGCGTGATAGCTTTCGGCGGAATATAACCGAGCCATCAGCTCCGGCACCGTGCGCCTGAAATACGTTTTTGGCCAAATCCAGGCCGATTATGCTAACCTCGTTCATGGACGCTCTCCTTCGTAGCGGTGTTTCAACACCCACTACCTTGGCACATTAAATGCCGCCGGGGGGCGTCCACCCCATCGCTTACAAAGCAGCTAAGCGGTTTCTCCAAAGGCTGATCACTCAGTTTGGCAAGCCGAGGGTCGTGATCACTGACAAGCTGCGCAGCTATTTCAAGCCGATCAAAACATTGGTGCCGGACGCTGACCACCGCGCCCACAAGGAATTGAACAACGCCATCGAAGGATCACACAGGCCGACCCGCAAGCGAGAGAAGATAATCGGCCGGTTCAAGTCACATCGGCAGGCTCAGAGATTTCTGTCCGCTCACGATCAGATCAACCTGATCTGCCGTCCCCGTCGATTTCAACTCACCGCCAACTCATATCGCCACGCCCGAGTTGACGCGTTCAGCCTCTGGGCAGAATACACAATCGAGACGGTGCCGTAATTTGCCGACCAGCAACACCCTACGACACGTGGCCAACAACTTGGCAATGCCCAAACAAGGACTCCGCGCTAAACCGCGATGTAAAATACATACAGTTTTAACTTTCAGAAAGGCATTGATTTTGATAACAAATTTGGGGTAAGCTTCAGCAAGTTAATATGTCTTAACAACCTGATATCGGTCTGACCATCACCATAGACATTGTCAGAAGATCGTTGCCAGTTACGTGCCGCCTGGATCGCTTCAGCTATATCTTTAGGTGTGATCGCGATGCAGTCGAAAGTGTTGGTGTTGCGCTGTCGACTGTTTTGGCGTGTGCCTACATTAACGCAAGGTAGGGAGAAGCTGGCAGATTCTATAATTCCTGAAGATGAGTTCCCGATAATCAGATCGCTGACGCCAAGAAGATCGAGATAGACTTCTCGTTCTAAATGGGTCTGCACCCTGAAGCTGGGACTGCTCGGGATCGTGTCAAGATACGCATCAATTAGATCACCCCCAGCATCGGAGTTAGGGCGCAAAACGACCATGGCATAGCCAGATTCTCGTGTTACCTCGACCACCGTACGCCTGTCTCTTATACACATCT
>DRFG01000223.1 GCA_011050655.1 Roseobacter sp. | reverse complement strand
TGTCGGCGCTTTAGCCCCCCATGTTCCAGAGAATTGGAATGCCAAGAAAGCCTTTCAGCTTGATAGCTTGCTGATGGCCGAAAATTTCTGGGACGATGTGGATTCCACCGGAGGAGGCCAGTCAGGCTATGCCCGCAATGGCCGGCTGCAACCAATTGCCGATAGCCACGCTTTGACGCTTGCTTATCGTCGTGCCGATACCGCGCGGGCCCTGTGGCAGCAAAGCGCATCTTGGGAAATCGTGCCCGCCACCGGTGCCCCATGGGAACCCGCGAGCCCGTCAGGCTGGATCATCCGCGATAGTCTGAGCGGGCTGGTTCACCCTCATCGAGCCTGCATGGCGCTGGTTCAGGCACTCGCGGTCAAAGGTGTCCAAGTTGACGCGGATGGGCCAGACATAGGCCAGGTACTATGGGCCACCGGGGTGATGGGACTGCACGATATGACGGCCAATCATTCTCGCGCGGTTGGAAATGGGGTCAAGGGTCAGGCTGCGCTATTGGCACATGACGCCCGGGGCTTGCCGCAGCTATTCGCGGGGGGCGTTCATGTTATTCCCCACGGCGACGGCACCGTTGCAATCGGGTCAACCTCAGAGCGCGAATATACCAACCCACACCTGACTGACGCCCAATTGGAAGACGTGATTTCGGCGGCACGTACGGCGGTACCTGCCCTGCAAGACGCATCGGTAATTGCGCGGTGGGCAGGCGAACGCCCACGAAGCCGAAGCCGTGCGCCCATGCTGGGACCACGGCCAGATAAATTTGGCCATTTCATCGCCAATGGCGGCTTTAAGATCGGCTTTGGCATGGCTCCAAAGATAGCGGAGGTAATGGCCGACCTGATGTTAGAGGGGCGCGATACCATCCCCGAAGGCTTTCGTGTCGAGGATAATTTTTAGGCTTGCGCCACCATGCATTGCCGTCCATCGGGGCCTCGCACCCACAGGTCGCGCCCATTTCGACACAGCGATGCTGTCTCGAAATGTATCAATGGTGCAGTTGCGCGAAAGTTAAACCTCGATAATGGCCCCAGTTCGTCTTGTGCCTTCAACATGAGCATTTGTGCCAAAAGCGGCCCGTGTACCACCAGCCCGCCATAACCTTCGACTTCGCGAGCGTATTCTGAATCATAATGAATCCGATGCCCATTAAACGTCAGGGCGGAATACCGAAACAACAAGGTAGCGGTAAAACTGACCGCGCAGATGGTTTCTGCATCTTGGCGGGCTGGGGGCACTGGCGGCTTCGACACCCCTGATATCGCATCCGGTAGATATACCAGATCCTGAAATTCAGTCAGGCAGAGCGTTTCGTTCTGCCAGATTTCGTGGCGCAGGGTCACAAACCCCAACGGGCCGCTGCGCCCGTTCTTATGTTGCACGCTTTGACAGCAGGTACGTTTTACCGCCTCAACGCCCGCAATCAGAGGCTGGGAAAATGTCATTCGCCCGCCTGCCCACATACGCCGCGGCAACCCCATATCTGGGATTAGTCCACCTACCATAGGGTGTCCATCACGGCCCAGCTCCTGCGGGGGGTGGGGTTCCCAAAAATAAAGCTGATGGAAGAACGGTGGCAGTACGCTGCCTGCTTTGACCGATGGCTGCTGCCCCAATGCGACCTGAAACGCTGCCGCGCGAGTAGGGTCGAGATTGTCTTTGGTGCACTGCTGCTGAATGGTCGCCGAGTTGGTCATGACCCAATGCTAATTCAGCAATGACGCTGCCGCAATCGTTTGCTGTTGGTGCTACTTGCTTGCTAACAGCATTCACCTTTGACGCAGGTGAGTATGGTTACGACAAAAAAGGCCCCGGCGATCGCCGGAGCCTTGGTTTGCCAAAATGCGCAGGATCACGCGTTTGGCAGAATGACGATCTCGACGCGGCGGTTCTGGGCCTTGCCAGCGGAGTTGAGGTTGCTAGCAACAGGCTGGCTTTCACCACGTCCGATCGTCTGAATACGACCGTTTGGCACCCCATTCGAAATCAGCACGTTTGCTACTGCGCGCGCACGGCCTTCGGATAGTTGCTGGTTATAAGCTGCGTCACCATCGCTATCGGTGTGACCGATAATCTGTAGCGTAGATTGGCTGTAGACGTTTACATTACGGGCAAGTGCGGCAAGGTCGCTTTGCATACCGGCCTGAACCGTCGTGCTGTCTGTGGCGAACAGGATGTCTTGCGGCAACGTCACAATCAGGCGGTCGCCTGTGTTGGTGATAATAACGTTAGAATTGAGCTGCCGACGCAGGTCAGCTTCTTGCTTATCCAACGAATACCCGACACCCGCACCAATAGCACCGCCCGCAAGAGCACCGACCAATGCGCCGTCAGCACGGTTGCCGTCACCCTTGGACAAAGCGCCGATAACTGCACCAGCACCTGCACCGATCAGTGCACCGTTGCGAGTTTTTGCGTTAGGGTCGTTTGGATTGCCGCCGATTGGGCCAGGTTCGCACGCGCTTAGCGCCAGAACGCCAGTAAGAGCCGCAGCGAGAGTCATTTTCGAAACTATCATATTCATTTCTGCCTTTAGGTTTGAGCCCCGTTCGGGCGAGGCAATCACCGTTAAACGCCTTACAGCAGCAACGGTTCCGTTTGAATATAATTTATAGCAAGCATCGGCAGCAACCCGCTTACCTTATCTTCCGCTACGAAACGTCGGCGCGTGCGGATTCGTAAGCCAACATTGCCCGCTTGACCGGTATCCCCCAATGATAGCCCCCCAGTCCGCCCGACTTGCGCAGGGCGCGATGGCACGGGATCAGCCAGCTAACGGGATTACGTCCCACCGCCGTGCCGACAGCGCGCACAGCTTTAGGAGACCCGACAGTTTGGGCGATTTCCGAATAGGTAGTGACGTGACCCGAAGGGATCCTAAGTAATGCTTCCCACACCTTGATTTGAAAAGGGGCTCCGATCAAATACAGCGGGGCGGTTTCGCCCTGGCGGTCTTGTGCACCGAACGCGATCTTTACCCAATTACGCAACATATCCGGGTTTTCTGAAAATTGCGCACCCGGCCAACGGCACCGCAGATCGGCCATTGCTTTGTCTTCACCCATCTCGGCGGAAAAGGCCAAGCCGCAGATTCCGCGTTCGGTTCCCATCACTAGCGCCGGCCCGAAGGGGCTGTCGAACCACCCCCACGCTATTTTCAGCCCCCTGCCTTTGCGGGCGAAATCACCGGGACTCATGGCTTCCCAGCGCAGGAACAGATCGTGCAAACGGCCAGACCCTGACAAGCCCAATTCGTGCGCCGTACCCAATGTGGTGAAGCGTTCACTCAACAGACTTCGAGCGTGATCCATCATCAAATATTGCTGATACCTTTTCGGCGAAACGCCTACCCAACGAGAGAACAGGCGTTGGAAATGCGCGGCGCTCATCCCCATTTCGCCGGCGATGTGATCCAGTGCTAGGGGATCTGAAGAAGAATCGATCAAATCAATCGCGCGGCGCATCACGCCGTAATGATAAGCGCTGTCGCGGTCGATTGAGGAGAGGTCTGATGCATGTGTCATAGCGCTAGGATACTGTTTCACAATCTTGCAAGCGACCCGAAACTTGCGCCAAAGACATTGCAAGAGGCATGGGTGGCTTCCACGCTATAAAGCGACCCGTGTGCCTTGCCCCGCCGTCAGATTCCCACCATATGTTGCCATATGGCAAATACCCTTGATTATCATACGATCCGCGAAATCTTTACCCGATTTCAAGACGTGGAAGCCCATCCGATAGGCGAGTTGGATCATACCAATGTTTATACGTTACTGGTAGCCGTCGCGCTAAGTGCGCAAGCGACAGATGCGGGGGTGAACAAAGCGACGAAATCTCTGTTCGAAATCGTCGAGACACCGCAGCAGATGTTGGACTTGGGGCTTGATGGGTTGATGGAGCACATCAAAAGTATCGGGTTGTTCCGGCAAAAGGCCAAGAACGTTATCCGACTTAGCCAGATTTTGGTGGATGAATACCATGGCGTTGTCCCCAACAGCCGGACAGCCTTGCAATCGCTGCCCGGTGTTGGGCGCAAGACTGCGAACGTCGTGCTTAATATGTGGTGGAATTATCCGGCGCAGGCCGTGGACACACATATATTTCGCGTCGGCAATCGTACACGCATCGCGCCTGGCAAAACCGTGGATGCTGTCGAGCGCGCTATCGAAGATAACATTCCCGTCGACTTTCAACAGCATGCCCATCACTGGATAATCCTGCATGGGCGCTATCATTGCAAAGCACGCAAGCCTTTATGCAAAACGTGTATCATCCGCGATCTTTGCCCCTATGAGGAAAAAAACTTATGACCCAATACGAGGTGGTTGGTATCGGCAACGCTGTTGTCGATGTGATTTCGCACGCTGACGACAGTTTCCTTGACCTGATGGGGATCGAAAAAGGCATTATGCAGTTGATCGAACGCGATCGTGGTGAGATGCTTTACGGTGCCATGAAAGACCGCTTGCAAACGCCAGGCGGCGCTGTTGCCAATACGATCGCAGGCATTGGTGCCTTGGGCCTGCCGACTGCGTTTATCGGGCGGGTGCACGATGATGCTTTGGGACGGTTTTACGCGAAATCCATGGTTGATGGCGGCACCGATTTTGTGAACGATCCCGTCGCAGGCGGCGATCTACCCACTTCACGTTCGATGATATTTGTCTCTCCTGATGGCGAACGCTCGATGAACACCTATCTCGGAATTTCGACCGATTTAGGGCCGAATGACGTGCCCGACGATGTTGCGAGCGCCGCCAAGATCATGTTTCTCGAAGGCTATCTATTCGACAAGGATAAGGGCAAGCAGGCGTTTCTCGAAGCATCACGGCTGACCCGTGCGGCAGGAGGCAAGGCAGGCATCGCTATCTCTGATCCGTTCTGTGTGAACCGTCATCGCGACGACTTTCTTCGGATGATCCGCGATGAACTAGATTTTGTAATTGGCAATCAGGCCGAGATCCTGTCACTGTTCGAAACCGATGATCTCGAAGACGCTCTCGCACGCACCGCTGAAATGTGTGGAACCGTGGTTTGTACGCGCTCCGGTGACGGGGTGACGCTGATCCGTGACGGCGAACGCGTCGACGTTCCCGTAACCAAAGTGACGCCGATAGATGCGACAGGTGCAGGTGACCAGTTCGCCGCAGGTTTTCTTTATGGCATGGCAACGGGTCGTGACTTGGAAACGAGCGGGAAGATGGGCAATATCTGCGCAGCCGAAGTAATTAGCCACATTGGCCCCCGCCCGGCAACCAACATGATGGAAGTTTTCAAACAGCAAGGATTGGTCTAAGACATGTTGGAAAACGGTTTCCACGATGTGCCGCAGGGCAAACTGGCAATGGTCGTTACCCATCTAGAGATGCGCAGCCCCATGCCGCTGCGCGACGTGCCCACCCCAGCGGGCATCACGCTGCGTAAAGTCGAACCCACGCTGGATTGGTACCGAGACATCTTTGACCGTGTGGGGTCGCAAGATTGGTTATGGTACGGACGTTTGAAAAAATCAGATGCCGAACTGCAAGCTATCCTGTCAGCGGACGACACTGTTTTCTATACATTGACCAAAAACGGTCACGACGAAGCCCTATTGGAGCTGAAGTTCGGTGAAGATCAAGAATGTGAGCTGGCCTATTTCGGCCTTACGCCGGGTTTGATCGGGACAGGTGCCGGTCGTTATCTGATGAACCACGCGATCCACACGGCATGGGCCAAACCCATTTCGCGGCTTCGCCTGCATACCTGCACCATGGACAGCCCACAGGCGATGGCCTTTTACATCCGCAGCGGTTTTACCCCGTATAAGCGCCAAATCGAGATAGACGATGATCCACGATTGATCGGTTTGTTAGGAAACGAGGCTGGCCCTCACGTTCCTATAATCGCATAGGTCAAAACGTTATTCGCGACGTAAGTGCGGACGGAACGCGGCTACAACTGCTTCGTATACGTCACGTTTAAACGGCACGATATTGTCCACCAGATCGTCAACGGGCAACCAGCGCCACGCGGAAAATTCCGGATGGTCAGTCTCGAGGTTGATGTCATCGTCGCGCCCGTGAAAGCGCAGCAGAAACCATTTCTGCTGTTGACCGCGAAAACGACCTTTCCATATTTTCGGCACCAGATCGTGAGGCAGCTCGTATGGCAGCCACCCATCGGTCTGGGCAATGACGGAAACTGAATTTGCCACTACGCCGGTTTCTTCCTCTAATTCACGTAGCGCGGCGATTTCGGCATGTTCGTCTTTTTCAATGCCACCTTGCGGCATCTGCCATGCGTCCTGATCGCGGTCTTTACGCTGACCGACAAATACATGGCCGTCGGCATTCACCAACATAACCCCGACGCAAGATCGATACGGCAGCGCTGCTATTTCTTCTGGCGTCATGGCACATACCTTATTTAAGCTTACCTTATTACCCTTCGATTAACACGAAAGTCTCGCCAGTGTATATTGGCTTACGCAGCGTTGTACGTGACACAAGCCCGCTGTTGGGGTGAACTGCCGTGCAACGCTTATACAACATATCCATCCTTGGAAAGGTTCGCCAAATGTCAGACTATCCGCACCTGCTTGCCCCCTTGGATCTAGGTTTTACGAAGCTGAAAAACCGTGTGCTGATGGGGTCTATGCACACAGGTCTGGAAGAAACCCAAGACTGGAACCGTGTCGCTGAATTCTATGCCGCCCGCGCCCGAGGGAATGTGGCGTTGATGGTGACGGGGGGCATCGGGCCGAACCCCGAAGGCAGCGTGGCGCATGGCGCGGCGATGATGACCTCGCAAAAAGAGGTTGATAACCACAGCATCGTGACGGACCGAGTGCACGAAGCCGGCGGTAAAATTGCCATGCAGATTTTGCACGCCGGTCGCTATGCATTCAGCCCGGATTGCGTGGCCCCGTCGGCGATCAAATCACCCATTTCAATGTTCGCACCGAAAGAGCTGGACGCCGAAGGTATCGAAAAACAAATCTCCGATATCGCCGCCTGTGCTGCTCGGGCAAAACAGGCGGGCTATGACGGCGTCGAAATCATGGGATCTGAAGGATATTTTCTGAACCAGTTTCTTGTGACCCATACTAACAAAAGAACCGATGAATGGGGCGGATCTTATGAAAACCGGATGAGACTGCCGGTTGAAGTCGTGCGCCGCGTTCGCGAAGCCGTAGGCCATGAATTCATCATTATTTATCGCCTTTCGATGATCGATCTCATCCCGAACGGTTCCACCTTTGAAGAAGTCGTTCAACTGGCAAAAGCTGTAGAAAAAGCTGGAGCCACAATCATCAACACTGGGATCGGTTGGCACGAAGCGCGTATACCCACCATTGCTACGTCGGTTCCGCGTGCCGCCTTTGCTTGGGTCACGAAGAAATTGATGGGTCAGGTGAACATACCGGTGATTACCTCAAACCGCATCAATACCCCTCGCGTGGCCGAGGATGTTTTAGCAGACGGGTGCGCCGATATGGTGTCGATGGCACGGCCCATGCTTGCCGACCCTGACTTTGTCGCGAAATCGGCAGCGGGCAATGCAGACCAGATTGCGCCCTGCATTGCGTGTAACCAAGCATGTCTTGATCACACCTTTGGCGGGAAAATATCGACCTGTCTGGTGAACCCGCGTGCGTGCTATGAAACAGAACTTAAGATTGAACCGA
>DRFG01000222.1 GCA_011050655.1 Roseobacter sp. | reverse complement strand
TACAATTGACTTCGGCGGCATTCGCCACCGGGTTTAGCTGGTTCCCCTACATCCTCGCGATCGCAGTGGTGCTGTTTGCCTTTTCCACGATGATCAGTTGGTCGTATTATGGACTAAAGGCATGGACCTATCTATTTGGTGAAGGGAAAACAAAAGAGATCGTCTTTAAGGTAATCTTCTGTTTGTTCATCATCATAGGGGCCGCCGCCAACCTGGGTTCTGTCATCGACTTTTCCGATGCCATGATTTTTGCCATGGCGGTCGTGAACATCACGGCGTTGTACTTCCTCATGCCGATCGTAAAGCGCGAGATGAAAAGCTATTTTGCGCGTCTGAAGTCGGGCGAGTTGAAGAAATTCATCAACTAAGCGGCGTACAACGCGATTGACAAAGGGGCTGTGCTGCCCTCCTTTCGGCCCCTGATGTATTTCGGGGGCCGTTCTATTTGGGCTATCATTTTCCATATGCCACGCCAGGACAGGTCATTGGCTTGCTCGGGGGGTCATTTGATCCCGCGCACGCAGGGCATGCGCATATCACGCGAGAGGCGCTGAAACGCTTCGGCCTTGACCGCGTGTGGTGGCTGGTCAGTCCGGGCAACCCTCTGAAGGCGCATGGTCCAGCACCGATGGCGCAGCGCTTGGAGCATGCACGGCAAATTATCCAGCATCCGCGTGTGGTGCTGACCGATATCGAAGAGCGGTTGGGGACCAGACATACGGCACAAACCTTGACCGCCCTGCGTGCGCGGTATCAGGGGGTTCGATTTGTATGGCTTATGGGGGCGGATAACCTCGCGCAATTGCATTTGTGGCAGAACTGGCAGCACATCGTGGAGACTGTCCCGATCGGCGTCCTAGCCAGGCCGGGGCAACGTATTTCCGCCCGAATGAGCCGGGCCGCATCGCTGTACGCGAAGTACCGGATTCCGGCGCCGCAAAGTCAGCTATTGCGTAGCGCCGAAGCTCCGGCGTGGTGCTTTGTGAATGTGCCGATGACCGATATCAGCTCGACCGCGATACGGGCTGCGGGTGATTGGTCAGCGTAATCGGGTCGAGGCGATGCCCGCGACAAGGATTACGGAAAGCCCAGCCCAAGTTAGTAGATCAGGCAGCGCCCCGAACAACAGCCACCCAAGGGTAACTGCTGACAAAAGCTGAAAATAGATCAACGGAGCCACTTTGGTGGCGGGGACCAACCGGTAAGTATAGAGCATTAGCAGATTTCCCACCATCGAGCACGCCGCACTCACCAATGTGAGGCTCGCAATCGGCCCCGTTAGGTCAGGGAGATTCGAAAGTCCCAACGGCAAGAGCAGAAAGCCGCTGATCAAAAGCTGGCTGAACGATAAGGATAGCGGCGGCGCAAGATGCGAAAGCCATCGCGACATAGTAAGAAATATTCCATAGAACGTACCCGCGGCCAAAGCCCAAAGCAGCCCGATACTGACGCCATATCCGGGACGCACAACCAGCAGCACCCCAGCAAAACCTGCGAGGATCAGGCCGCTACGGGCCAAGGTGATACGTTCGCGCAGAAAGATCGCAGCCAACGTATAGCTAAGCAGCGGACCGATGAAGAAAGCCGCAAATACATTCGCAACTTCTTCGGTTTGCAACGCGACTTGAATACTGGTGATGCCGCCACAAAGCATCGCTGCACGCAGCCATATACGCCAGTTTCTAAAAAGCGGAAGGGTATTAGGCGGCACAAAAGGGAGCAATAGTAGCGTCCCGAATGCAAAGCGTGACCATGCCACGAATACTGGCGCTACCCCCAATTGCGAAGTCATGATCTTGCCTGCGCTATCCCCGGCGGGGATCAGCGACATGGCGATGAACATAATTAATACGGCGCGTTGCATGCCTATTGAGTTAGCATGACCGTCACCCCATGAAAATGTGATTTGCAAGCGCTTGTGTGCCATGCCGACTCGGGTTTAAGTCGGCGATATGAAAAAGAATGTATCTCGCCGTTTTTTCCTAGGCTCAGCTGCGGCTGGCCTATTGTCGCCTGCGGCTTTTGCCGCCCCGCCAACAACTTCACTGCGCCCCGTTCTAAGAGGCGAAGACCTCTACCGGCAATCGATTCCCGAAGCCGCCGATATCATTGCGCAAGCAAATTTGAGCGGACGTGTCAGCTTTGCCTTGGCCGATGCCACCACCGGAGCCGTACTGGAGCAGACCAATCCGCTGGTAGGAATGCCCCCAGCTAGCGTCACCAAAGCGATCACAGCACTTTATGCGCTGGATGTGCTTGGGGTTGATCACCAGTTTGAAACACGTTTGCTGGCCACGGGTGATATTGTGAATGGGGAAGTGCAGGGGGACCTGATTCTTGCGGGCGGAGCAGACCCGACGCTTAACACGGATGCGCTCGCCGGTATGGCGGCAAAGTTGAAGCAGGCTGGCGTCACCAGCGTTCGGGGCGCTTTTAAAGTTTATGAAAGCTACCTGCCCATGATCGACCGCATAGACCCGGATCAGCCGGATCATGTCGGATACAATCCCGCAGTCACCGGGGTCGCCTTGAACTATAATCGCGTGCATTTTGAATGGAAGCGTAACAAGGGTAGTTATGCCGTGACGATGGACGGACGCAGCGGTAAATACCGCCCCGAAGTCGCCATGGCGGTAATGCAAATCCAAGACCGTGCGTCGCCACTTTATACCTATAAGGATAGTGGTGCGCGCGATGATTGGACGGTCGC